>JAISBV010000003.1 GCA_031266025.1 Eubacteriales Family XIII. Incertae Sedis bacterium | reverse complement strand
GAGATGCGGACACAGGGGATGAATAATAATATTATTTTACGGTATTCCGCGACAGGAGGACAAACCCATATGAGAAAATTGAAGAAATCGGTGTCTTTGCTTTTGACGGCGGTCTTGATATCCGCGCTTTTGCCGGCGGGTACGGTCTTTGCGGATCCCGGCCCGGACGCGAACGACTATGACGTAGTTTTGCGTTATCTTGATACTATTCAGATAGACTATATACACAAAAACGGCGACACCCTAAAACCCGGCGACACTGTAGCGGATATTCCTATAGGCGGGGCTTGGATAGGCGGAGAACGGCTCATTTCACAGATATACTGCGTGGACGCCGTTGTGCCGTTTCATTCAAGGGTGACGGGCGTGTCCGGTATAGTAGGGTCAACAACTTATCCGTTAGGCCAAACCACAGACACGGTTGAGGGCTATGTGGCGGTATCTCCTGACAATCTCAAAGGCGTTCTGAAAGCTCATTGGAACGAGCTGCTGTGGCTTGTGATCAACGGCTATTCGGGCAATTACGGCGCCGGCGCGACCAACGAAAGCGTGATCGCGCTGAACAACAGATACCCAAATTTGAGCGACAATATCGGCCCCCTGGGGCGAATCGGCGGGCATCTTATTCCCGAGGACGTCGCGATTATGGCTACAAAGGTCGCCGTATGGCATTTTACGAATCCGGACGTGGCTTATCTCAGCACAAGTTTCTTGAAAAACTCCAAAGGAAAGTCGGGCAGCCCCGACGGAATCAAGCACAGGCAGTTTGTGGCCCTGCTGAAGCGCCTGACCGACGACGCCGCAGCCTACGCCGCGAATCCGACCCCGGCCCTCGGCGCCACGCAGATGCAGCTTGCTGTAGAGCCGGGTTCTCCAAATGTTGGGGATGCACCGGTATACACAGATATGTACAGGAGTTATTACGGGCCCTATAAAATTACGGACAGCAGTAATATATTAGGGGCAAGCGACCTTGTATTTCTTGAAGCGACAGGTTACGACCCGGTAGCAAGATACGCCGGTTTTTACACGATGAATGGGAGTAGTTTTCCCGCCCTGCAATCCATACAAAAATACGGCGAAGACAACTCGTATTGGGGTTCGGCAATAGAAAAGGACAAGGAATTTTATATCGGAGTTTTACCCAATGGTTCGCTCGACGGCGTTTCGATCACCGCGCTTGCGCGCGCGACCGCCAAAGTCAAGAATATGCCCGTTGTGCTCGTTCATCAGGATGCCGCGACAGGAGAACAGGACTGGGAGGATATACAGGCATTTATAGGGCTTTCGCACGATGTTCCGGCCACCGTTTACGGACAGGCCGCGCTGCCGCTGAGTTCATCCTCGGGACAAATTCGAGTCAGTAAAACCGCCGCCGAAAACAGAACATTCCTGTTTAAACTGACCGACTCAGTGGACGCTCCCGTGAGGTTAGGGCTTTTAAGCAATATGGGAATTTTGCCATCGGATATTGTGAACGGAGACGCCGGCATCTTCAAGCTGAACACCGGATCGACCGTTACGCTCGGTTCTCTTAATCTTGGCGATTATAAGGTCACGGAGATCGACAGCAAGGGCTTTGCGCCTTCGTATACGACGGGAAGCAGCATTGGCGGAACGCCGGTCGGAACGCCCGGCTTCGGTTTGGCAAGAACCGTACCGGTATCGCTGTATAATGACGGTGAGTTGGCATCCGTTGATTTTACAAACACGTCGACTCCTTATGAGCTTACAGTCGTAAAGCGCAGCGACGATTCCAACGGTTCGCCTTTGAACGGCGCCACGTTCAGCCTGACCGGCCCGGCGGGCTCGAACTACTACGAAGAGGAAACTACCGCTACCGTTGGCTCGGAGAGTGGCATTTTGACTTTTCGGGATTTCCCGGTTCCAATAAGCGAAACCGTTCCCGATATCTACACGCTGAGCGAAATAAGCCCCCCCCCGGATCATTTGGCGCTTAATGACGTTATCTTCATCGAGGTCAGCGCCGCAGGCGTCAGTATAAGGGCGAAAGAACCCGCCGACGAGAATCATGTCATCCCGCATAGCGGCGGCGGCCCGGGCGGCGGCGCCGTCGGGATTACCGTCGTCAACGAGTACCACAACCCGCCGAATCCGTACGTTCCGACCGATCCGCCGCCCGATTATATTGTTTTCGTGTCGAAGCGCAGCACCTCGGCGAACAATCCGCTTCCGGCCTTGCCGGGCGTTACGTTCACATTGGAAAAGGGCGGCGAGTCGTACAGTGAGACGACAGACCCCGACGGAACCTTGTTTTTCGATGTATCGGTTTTGTTTAATCACGGCGATCCAAACGATTTAAACGGAACCTACACATTGACCGAGACGGCGTGGCCGGCAAATCACACAAAGCTGAAAGGTTCTGTTACATTCGAGTTGAACAATGGCGTAGGCTATACTGACATCAGCGTGACCGATTCCCGCGACCGGGCTTCCGTCTCGTGGTTGGATCCCGCCAATCCGCCGCACGATTATTTGGCCTTCAGGATTATAGACGCGTACAGTCCTCCGGGCGGCAGCGGGAATTCGCCGCCTCCGAAGCCCGAACCCGAAGAGCCCGAAAAGCCGGTCGAGCCCGAGGAGCCTGTGCCTCCCGTGCCCGAAACGCCGGACAATACGGCGCCGGACAACCCGGATACGCATAATCCGCCGGATTCTCCCACACCGGGGGGAGACCGCAATATACCGCAGACGGGCGACGATACGAATACCGCGCAATGGCTGCTGCTCCTGCTGCTCGCGCTGTGCGCCGCCGTTGCGGTTTGGCGTTTGCGCGGGAATGGGAAGCGCGGCGCGGAACGGCAGTGAATTCATTATATCGCCCGTTTTTCGCGGCGGTCTTGGCGCTGTGCGTCGCGGCGGCGGCGTGGGCGGCGCAGAACCTGCTCGCCGCCCACGCGGCGTATTCCGTCTCGCGGGCGGAATACGCCGCGCTTCGCGCCGAGTACGCGCCCGAATCCGTGTTGTCCGAATCAGAAAACCCGTTCGAAGAGACTTCGCCGGAAGCGGGCGCCGCGCCGGATCCGGCCGAGCTGAACCCGGACTACGTCGGATGGATTCGAATTGCGGATACGGCGGTGGACTATCCCGCGGTGCGCGGTTCCGACAATAAAAAATATTTGTCCGCCGGCTTTATGGGCGAAAAATCAAAGGCCGGCGCCGTCTTTATGGATTATCGCTGCGAAGACGGATTTGACGGCTTTCATGCCGTACTGTACGGGCACAATATGAAAGACGGCAGTATGTTTTCGGAGCTGAACCGCTATCCCGATACGGATTGGCGCAGTGCTCACAGTGAGATCACCGTCACATTGCGGAACGGCGCGGAGGCCGTTTACCGCGTATTCTCGGCGCGGATTACGGACGTATTCGACGCGGCTTATGATTTGGATTTTTCGGACGCGGATGCGTCGGCGGAATACTTTTCCGCGCTCGGCGCGCCCGAGGACGCGCGCGTTCTCACCCTTTCCACATGCACGAACGGCGGGAACAAAGACGCGCGGCTGCTCGTGCACGCGGCGCGTACGGAGTGACACTTTCGCGCCGCGTTACGGCGCGCTTTTCGCGATCAGCTTCAGCTTTTCTTTTCGCTTGAGACGTTTGATCAGGGCTTCTCGCTTTACGGCATCGCTCTTTGTCGCGTATTCCTCCGTGTAGACCGATCTGACCGGCAATCTTGATCTCGTGTATTTCGCGCCCTTTCCCTCGTTATGCGTTTCGATTCGTTTCTCCACGTCGTTCGTGTAACCGGTGTACAAAGACCCGTCGGCGCATTCCGCGATATAAATGAAATGACCCATTCCTTCACTCCTTGTTGATATTACAATGATTGTAAGCCATTTTTCGCGCGGCGTCAATGTTTTGCGTTAAAATGTCGTTGTGCGCAAGATGATTTCCGAGTATTATATATGTATAGAGGAGGAACACGTATGTTTATCAATTCAAAAACAGCCGAACAGTCGGCAATTTTAAACCTCGCGTACGGCCTGTGCGCGGCGGTGAGAACCGCTCCTAAAGCCTGCGGCGTCGACTGTCTCGAAACCGTAATACTCACGGGTGAGGACAAAGACAAAATAAGCGCGCGGATGCGCGAGATAGGCGAGGGCTACGGCGAAGACGGCAAGTTTTTCATCCGCGACGCGGACAATGCGGACGCGAGCGGCGCCGTTGTGCTTGTCGGCGCAAAGTATGAAACGCGCGGGCTTGGCGAAAGGTGTAAGCTGTGCGGCTTTGAGAATTGCGCCGCCTGCGTTAAGGCGGGAGCGGCTTGCGTGTTCGTCGCAATGGACTTGGGCATAGCCCTCGGCTCGGCTGTGTCGCTTGCCGCCGATAACCGCACGGACAACCGACTGATGTTCACAATAGGACAGGCTGCCGCAAGTCTCGGTCTGCTCGGCGAGTACAAAATGATCATAGGGATACCGCTGTCGGCGGCGGGTAAGTCGGTGTTCTATGACCGCGCGAACCCGTGACCGTATACACGCTCACACGTTCGCGGCGCAAGACGCTCGCCATTCACGTCAAACCGGACGGCGCCGTCGAAGTCCGCGCGCCGCTAAGGCTTGCCAAGCGGGAGATTGATCGGTTAGTCGCGTCAAAGCTTCAGTGGATTGAACGTAAGAAAGAGCAAATAGCCGTATACCGGGCCGCCGCGCCGGCGGAACTGCCGCCGTCATATTACGGGGACGGCGAATTTGAACGTACGGCCCGCGACCTCATAAAGATGTGGGAACAGCGGCTCGGCGTGACGGCCGCGTTCGTCGGATTTCGCAGAATGACGTCTCGCTGGGGCAGCTGCACGTTTCGGACGCGCCGCATACGGCTCAACACAGCGCTCGCCTACTGCCCGCAAGAATGCTTGGAATACGTCGTCGTTCACGAATTGACGCATTTGCGAGAGAACAACCACTCGCCGCGCTTTTGGGCGACAGTCGCCGGCGTGCTGCCCGGTTACAAGTCTGCGCAAGCAAAACTGCGGGCCGCTCAATGGATTTTGCCGGGCAAAAACCAAGCATAGCCCGTAAATGCGGCTGCGTCTTCATCCTTGTCACTTCTCTTCTCATCCTTCCATTTTACTTGAAGGGCGACATTTTTACTTGATAACTTACAAGGCGACATTATCAGTTACTGTTCAGAGGCTCGCTGCGAGATAAGGTATTACACTTTTAGAATCTAAAAAGATGCCATTCCGCCGGATGCCTTGGGCCGTTGGAATCCAAAATATATTATGGATTCCGGGACAGTTCTTCCCGGAATGACTGAGGAGATGAATTGACCTCGTGAAAACAAACCCTTAAGTAGTTACATATAGAGTTACAGTTCACAGGTATGCTGCAAACTAAAATATTAAATCGTTAAAATCCAACGAACGTCATTCCGGGCTTGTCCCGGAATCCATCTTAACTGTTTTATAGATTCCGGGGCAAGCCCG
>JAISBV010000154.1 GCA_031266025.1 Eubacteriales Family XIII. Incertae Sedis bacterium | reverse complement strand
GCCCGCGCCCATTTTCTGTGTGCTGCCGAGGATGGCGCGCATATCGCCGCGCCTCACGGCGGCGAACATTTTTTCTTTCTGCTCGTCCGTTTTCGCGTCGTGGATAAAAGTGACCTCCGAAAGCTTTATGCCGGCCAAAATGAGTTTTGCCCGTATATCGTCGTACACATTGGTAAACGGGCGGTTTTTCAGAGCCTCCCTATCGACGGTCAAAACACCGTCCACGCTCTCCGTCATTGGGATGTCGAAAGCCCCTTTCGGCGTACTGATGTCACAGAAGATCATTTGAGCGGATTTATCTCTTTCCGTCTCCTTGTAAATCTCAAGTATATTCCGGATGCAGGCGTTGACCTTGCTACTCTCAAAATCCGGCAGGGATGGGTCGATGCAACGCATATCCAGCGCGGCGTTCCGGCCGTCCGAGGTGACGCAGAGCATATTGTCCTCGTCCGGCTTGACCGCGCCTCTGTGTATGCGCTCCGCGCGTTTGACGAGCAAGTCCGTGTACGCGCGCAGCTCCGGCGACGGTTCCGCGGCGACAGTGGCCGGCTTGCCGCCCATAATACCGGGAACGGGCAGATCGAGCATATCGGCGGTCTGAATGTCGGCGACAAGGTGGAACATATTCATCAGCTCGGGCAGATTCACGAACTTACTGAACCGCTCCCTCACCCTGAAGCCCTGACCGCTCGGCGCGAGCTCTAACGAGGACACGACCTCGCCGAACGCTGCCGCCCAGTTGTCGAAATGGTTGAGGCCGAGGCGCTCCAGCTCCTCACGCTGCAAATACGACTGCATGGTGAAAAGTTCGACCATCGAATTGCTGACCGGCGTGCCGGTGGCGAACACCACGCCGCGCGGTGAATAATTTCGTTCGTTTATGTATTCGCACTTCATATCCATATCGGTGGATTTCTTCGCGCGCGCCTTGGAAATCCCCGCCACATTGTTCATCTTCGTGAAAAAGAACTTGTTTTTAGGGCTGTGTTGTCAAGGGTATTTCGGATTTTTTCATTTTCTCAAATTTCTCGCGGAATCTACAGTATTTAGGTGCTTTTGAGCGTTTTTTCAAAAATAGGGTTGACATTTGCGAGAATACGAATATAATTAAAATATTGAATTATATCCGCATTTACAAGACGTGAGGTGCGAAGATGGACGGATATGCAAAAGCCGAAGAACTGGCGGAAAAGTGGAACGTATCTGTGCGCCAAGTCCAGTTGCTGTGTCAGAACGGTAAAATTAAGGGCGCGTCAAAATTCGGAAATGCCTGGGCAATTCCCGAAAACACACCGAAACCGACGCGCACGGGTAAATTCAAACCCGGACGCAAGCCCAAAGAATGATTGACGGAGGCATTGCCATGAGCGAGTTGAAAGCAAAAGAGTATAAACGGTTCGAGGACATTAAATGCGTTCGCGCGGACGGCAGCGAATACTGGTCTGCCCGCGAGCTTGCGCTTGTATTGGATTACACGCAATGGCGCAACTTCACGAAAGTCATTGACAAGGCTATGATTGCCTGCAAAAACAGCGGTCATGACGTGATTTATGATTTTGCTGAGGTCAGCAAAATCGTGGATGCGGGCGCGGCGTCAAAGCCCATAAAAGACTATGAGCTGTCGCGCTATGCCTGTTATCTCATCGTCCAGAACGGCGACCCGCGGAAAGAAGTCATTGCGCTTGGTCAGACATACTTTGCTATACAGACATATAGGCAGGAGATAGCGGACAAGTTCAACCAACTTGATGAGGATAGTCGTCGGCTCGTTGTTCGCGGCGACATCAAGCAATGGAATCAACTGCTTGCGGAAGCGGCCTGCGACGCGGGTGTCATAACCAACGAGGAATTCGCTGTTTTTCAAAACGCCGGATATATGGGGTTGTACGGCGGATTGACGGTCGAGGATATCCACAAGCGCAAAGGGCTTGCGGTGCGCGACAAAATCCTTGATTTTATGGGCAGCACCGAGCTTATCGCCAATCTGTTCCGCATATCGCAGACGGAGGAAAAACTCAAAAGGGATGCTGTGGACAACGCAACTAAAGCGAACGCCGTTCACCATTCCGTCGGGCGTGAAGTCCGCACTGCCATTGAACGGGTTGGCGGCACAATGCCGGAGGATTTGCCTACGCCGGAAAAGAGTATTGCCCGGATTGAGAAGGAGCAACTTGCCGAATTGAAGCGGAGAGCCAAGAAAAAGCCGCTGATGCTGGACGAATAGCGGCGGCGTGATAGCCGAATATATTTTTTTTTGCAATACGACTTCCGATAGTTTTTGCTTATCGGAAGCAAAAACGGAGGTAACGGCGTGAGCAACGGGTTTAATAAAAGCGAAATGACTGAGGAAGACATCAAGCTGAAGTACATCACGCCTGCGATTGATTGCAAGTGGGATAGGCAATCACAAATGAGGATGGAGTACAACTTCACCGACGGTCGGGTCATCGTCCAAGGCAACACCGCTCAGCGCGGAAAGAGGAAAAAGGCTGACTATATCCTCTACTACAAGCGCAACCTGCCTCTTGCCATTGTTGAAGCCAAAGACAATAAACACGATGTCGGCGCAGGTATGCAACAGGCGCTGGACTATGCCAAGATTTTAGACGTTCCCTTTGCTTATAGCTCAAACGGTGACGCTTTCCTCGAACACGACGTTATGAACGGCACTGAGAGAGAAATCGCTCTTGCAGACTTCCCAACACCGGAAGAATTGTGGCTACGTTACAAGGCTGGTAAGAGTTTTTCCTCGGAGCAGGAGAGGCTCGTCATAGAGCCGTATTTTTTTCAAATGGGCGATAAGACGCCCCGCTATTATCAGGCGGTAGCGATAAACCGAACTATTGAAGCCGTCGCTCGCGGTCAGAGCCGCATTCTGCTTGTTATGGCAACGGGAACCGGCAAGACGTACACGGCGTTTCAGATTATCCATCGACTGCGTAGTTCCGGCACGAAAAAGAAAATCCTGTACCTCGCCGACCGAAATATCCTGATTGACCAAACCATGCAACAGGACTTTAAGCCGTTTGAGAAAATCATGACGAAAATCAGTGGTAGGCAACTTGATAGCGCCTATGAAATCTATATGTCACTCTATCAACAGCTTGCGGGAAATGAAAATGAAGAACCGTTCCGTGAATTCAAACCGGATTTCTTTGACCTTATCGTAGTTGACGAGTGTCACAGGGGAAGCGTGAGAGAAGAATCCCGTTGGCGCAAGATACTGGAATATTTCAGCGGAGCGACACATATCGGTATGACGGCAACGCCGAAAGCATTGAACGCAGGGTACTTTGGCGAACCAGTTTACATCTACAGCCTAAAACAAGGCATCGCTGATGGTTTCCTTGCGCCGTACAAAGTAATCCGTGTTGGCATGGATGTCGATGTCATGGGTTGGCGGCCTGTCCAAGGACAGACGGACGACGATGGCAACGAGATTGAAGATCGCGAATATGGCTCAACCGACTACGATAAAAATATCATTCTCGTAAAACGTACCAAAAAGGTTGCCGAACGCATTACAAGGTGGCTTGAAGAAAACGGGCGGTACTCCAAGACCATAGTTTTCTGCACAGGCGTGAATCATGCAGAGCGGATGCGTCAGGAATTGACGAACCTGAACAGCGATTTGGTTATCGAGGATTCCCGCTATGTAATGAAGATTACCGGCGATGACGCAGTCGGGAAAAAGCAGCTTGATAATTTCATTGACGTAGAAAGCCGCTACCCGGTAATCGCGACGACCTCAGAACTGCTTTCCACAGGTGTGGATTGTAAGACTTGCAAGCTGATTGTTTTGGATAACGTCATCAACTCCATGACCAAATTCAAGCAAATAATCGGCAGGGGAACAAGATTGCTTTGGGATGAGGATAAACGCTTTTTCACCATATTGGATTTCCGAAATGTCACGCGCCTGTTCGCCGACCCGGACTTTGACGGCGACCCTATGGCGGTGGTTGAGGAATGTGAGGTCTGCGGCAAGTATCCTTGTGAATGCCCCTGCCCGGTCTGCGGGAAACACCCCTGCGAGTGCCCCTGTAACATTTGCGGAAAATATCCCTGTGAATGTGAGCCGGAGCCGCCACAACCCTGCCCAACCTGTGGGAATATACCCTGTACTTGCCCTTGTGCGTTTTGCGGGGAATATCCTTGCGTTTGCCCACCGCCGCCACCGCCACCGCCAACCCCGAAAGTCACATCGGTAGATGTGGAGATAATGGGCGAATTGGTGCGGTATATCGGCAATGACGGCAAACTCATCACCGAAAGCATAACGGATTACTCGCGTAAGAATATCCTCGGCGAGTATGCCACACTTAACGATTTCCTGAGTGCATGGGAGTCAAGTGAGCGTAAGCAAGCCATTATTGACGAGTTGCAAGAGCGCGGCGTACTGCTTGATGCTTTGCGCGAGGCGGCGGGCAATCGTGACATAGACGACTTCGATCTTATCTGCCATATCGCCTTTGATAAAAAGCCGCTGACCAAGAAAGAGCGAGCCGAGGGAGTTCGCAGGCGCGATTACCTGGACAAATATGAAGGCGTAGCCCGCGAAGTGTTATCCGCACTGCTTGATAAATACGCCAGCGACGGTATTACCGACATAGACGATATGAAGGTTTTGCGGCTTGATCCGTTCCGTTCCATTGCCGGACTGACGAAGATTTTCAATGCGTTCGGCGGCGAGAACAATTACCGCCGCGCCGTCCGGGAACTGGAAAACCAGATTTATTCATTAGCCGCATAGATAGTGGTGCTGATAAGGAGATAACGCACGATGAGTTTAAGCACGTTTGTTAAAAGGCTTCGGGACATCATGTGGAAGGATGCGGGCATTAACGGAGACGCGCAGCGTATTGAGCAGATGGCATGGATGCTGTTGCTCAAAGTCTATGACGCGAAAGAAGCAGAATGGAAAGCCGTCAACCCCGGATATGTCAACTCTGTTCCGAAAAAATTCCGTTGGAGTTCGTGGGCTGTTGATAATAAAGACGGGCAGGCTTTAACAGGTGAAGCACTGCTCAACTTCGTAAACAATGAGCTTTTCCCAACGTTGAAAAAACTGGAGATTGACGAAACCTCGCCCATGAGCAAGGTTATTTTGCGGACAGCCTTTGAAGACAGCAACAACTACTCCAAAGACGGCATCCTGCTCCGGCAGATAGTCAACATCATTGATGAGCTTGATTTCGAGGAATATAAGGATCGCCACGCTTTCGGGGAGATATATGAGAATATTCTGAAAAGCCTACAAAGCGCAGGAAGTTCCGGCGAGTTTTATACGCCCCGCGCCGTCACGGACTTTATGGCGCGGACAATCGCCCCGAAGCTCGGAGAGCGCGTCGCTGACTTTGCTTGTGGAACAGGAGGTTTTTTGACATCCGCACTGAAATTGCTTGCAGCACAGATTAAAACCGTTGAGGATAGGGACATTTACAGCGACTCAATTTACGGTATTGAGAAAAAACCGCTTCCCTATCTACTCTGCGTAACCAACATGCTTTTTCATGACATCGACAACCCCGCCGTATTCCACGCAAACACCCTTGAAAAGAGTGTCCGCGATTATAAGGACAGCGACCGTTTTGACGTGGTGCTGATGAATCCCCCGTTCGGTGGCAACGAAAAAGAGGGAATCAAAATAAATGTTCCCGCCAACCTGCGGTCAAGCGAAACCTACGATTTGTTTATGACCGTTATTATGTACCGCTTAAAGAAAAAAGGTCGTGCGGCGGTTATTATCCCCGATGGTTTTCTGTTCGGCACAGACAACGCGAAAGTAGCCATCAAGAAAAAACTGCTTGAAGAATTTAACCTCCATACGGTATTGCGTATGCCGCACAGCGTTTTCTCGCCTTATGCCAGTATCACGACCAACATCCTTTTCTTCGAGCGTACCGATCCAACTACAGAAACATGGTTCTATCGCCTTGATATGCCGGATGGATACAAGCATTTTTCCAAGACCAAACCCATGAAGTTGGAGCATTTTGCGCCCGCTGTGGAGTGGTGGAGCAAACGCGAGGAAATCACGATAGACGGATTCGATAAGGCGAAGCGGTACACGATTCAAGAGCTTATTGACCGAAATTACAACCTTGATCTCTGCGGCTTTCCCCATGAGGAAGAAGAAATTCTGCCGCCCCGTGAATTGATTCAGCAGTATCAGGAAAAGCGGGCGAGCCTTAACGCCGACATTGACCGTATCCTCGCTGAAATCGAGGCGATATTGAGGGTAGAGGTATGAAGGCTCAGCAACTGAAAAATTCTATCCTGCAACTGGCTGTACAGGGCAAGCTCGTCCCACAAGACCCAAATAACGAACCTGCCTCCGTTTTGCTTGAACGCATCCGGGCTGAGAAACAGCGCCTCATCAAAGAAGGTAAAATCAAGAAAGACAAAAGCGAATCGGTCATTTACCGCGCTCCGAAAGAAAACGGCGACAGTACCGATAATTTGCCTTATACATTCTTGGAGCGGACGGCTGACGGCGCTGTGCGCGATATCACGGACGAGTTGCCGTTTGAGATACCTGAGAGTTGGGAGTGGGTGAGGC
>JAISBV010000099.1 GCA_031266025.1 Eubacteriales Family XIII. Incertae Sedis bacterium | reverse complement strand
TCCTCCGTTCAAAGATTGTTTTTCTTGCAGATTACATCTTATCACGGAAAGGGGCCTTCTTCCTTATTTTTTTGTGGACAACGCCCTTTTACTTAATCCAGAACTATTTTACACCGCCTGCTGCAATTCATCGCATAATCCGGCCGCCATAATCCGTCCGCAACCGTTACAATTCACAACATGCCTGTAAAATGTTGCCGACGTGTTACAGTTCAGAGGTTGTCTGCGTAATAAATGTTTTAGGGCATCGTAGGTTGTTAAAATCCAAAAGTACGGTCATTCCGGGCTTGTCCCGGAATCCAAAAATATTATATGGATTCCGGGACAAGCCCGGAATGACGGAAAAAGTATCAGGCCCGGAGTACCTCTGAACTGTAACGCCGACGTTGCGGCGGGAAAATCAGGCGGGAAAATTTGGCTTGACGAGGGGGCCCCGGTGCGGTATACTGATACCTGTGTTAAGGGAGTAGTTTTAAGTCCGTGCGTCAACATCCCGGCGTTTTGCTTGGCTGCGGGCCCGTAATTTGCCTATCCGTATCACGGTAAACGTTCGATTTCGGATTGGTATTGTCGGTAACAAGACTTGCATGTTTCTGCTGATGCGTGTAAGTCTTTTTTGTTGTTTTCGGAGGATTCGGCATGTATGAACAATTGAACGTATCGGACGCCCTTGAGCGCTTGCGGGTTGACCGGGAAACGGGTCTTTCCGGGGAGGACGTCTCGGAGCGGCTCTCGCGCTTCGGCCCCAACGCCTTTGAGGAGAGCGAAAAAAAGACGCTGATCAAGATGTTTTTGGCGCAGCTTCGGGATCCGATGATCTACATACTCGCCGCAGCGGCCCTCGTTTCGGCCCTGCTCGGCGAAATAGCCGATATGATCATCATCCTCTTGGTCGTACTGCTGAACGCCGTCATAGGCGTCGTACAGGAATCCAAGGCCGAGAAATCCCTCGAAGCGCTGAAGAAAATGAGCAGCCCGACGGCGCTCGTGCGGCGCGGCGGCAAGATATCGGAGGTGGCGGCGGCGGAACTTGTGCCGGGGGATATCGTTATATTGGACGCGGGCCGCGTTGTTCCGGCGGATATGCGCCTGACCGCTTCGATAAATTTGAAAATGGAAGAATCGTCGCTGACGGGCGAATCCGTTCCCGTAGACAAGAACGCGGACTTTATCGCCGAGGGCGATATAACGCTCGGCGACCGCCTGAATATGGCCTATATGTCGACGAGCGTCGCGTACGGCAGGGGCGAAGGTCTCGTGACCGCTACGGGCATGGATACGGAGATAGGGAAGATCGCCCGCATGATCAACGAGTCAAAAGAGGAGATAACGCCGCTTCAAAAGAGACTCGCGGATCTCGGCAAGCTGCTCGGCATATTGGCGATCGCGCTCTGCGCGGCGCTCTTCGTGTTGGCGCTTTTGCAGGGCCGCGATATTATGGAAATGCTTTTGACCGCGATTTCACTCGCGGTCGCCGCAGTGCCTGAAGGTCTGCCGGCCGTCGTTACGATAGTGCTTGCCCTCGGGGTGCAGCGCATGGTAAAGGTAGGGAGCATAGTGCGCAAGCTGCCTGCGGTAGAAACGCTCGGCTCGGTCAGTACGGTTTGCTCCGACAAGACAGGGACGCTGACGCAAAACAAGATGACGGTCACGAAGCTTTGGACGCTCGGCGGCATGCGCGGCGTCAATGACGCGGAATACGGCGCGTACAGGCTTCTCACAGACGGTTTTGTGCTGTGCACGGACGCGGAGACCGACGCCGAGACGGGCGCGCGCACGGGCGATCCGACGGAATTGGCCCTGATAGATATGGGCGCGCGCCTGTCCGCTTCGAAGAGCGAGCTTTGCGCCGCCATGCCGAGGATAGCCGAGCAGTCGTTTGATTCCGACAGGAAGATGATGACGACCGTTCACAAAAGAAGCGCCGACGGGCGCGTCATAGCCTTCACAAAGGGGGCTGTGGACTGCCTTATAAAGCGCTGCGACGCCGTAATACCCGCGGGAGTTTCGTCCATTGACGCAGGGAGCAGACCGCTGACGCGTGAAGATACGGACGCTATAGACGCGGCGGCGGCGGATATGGCTGCGGATGCCTTACGCGTACTGGCCCTGGCTTATAAGACAGACGACGAAAGCGCGACGGAGGAACACCTTATATTCGCGGGGCTTGTCGGCATGATCGACCCGCCGAGACCGGAGGCGAAGGATGCCGTGGAGATATTTCGCGGCGCGTCCGTTACGACCGTGATGATCACGGGCGATCACAGGGATACGGCCTTTGCCATCGCGAAGGAGCTCTCCATAGCGGACAAGCCCGAGCAGTGCGTTACGGGCGACGAGCTTTCCAAGATGAGCCAAGAAGACCTGAACGCCGCCGTTATGGGGCTTCGCGTGTTCGCGAGGGTTTCACCCGAGCACAAGGTTATGATCGTGAACGCGTTCCGTTCGCACGGCCAAATAGTGTCTATGACGGGCGACGGCGTCAACGACGCGCCCTCGCTCAAAGCCGCGGACATAGGCGTAGCCATGGGGATCACGGGAACGGACGTCGCCAAGGGCGCGGCTGATATGGTTCTGACCGACGACAATTTCGCGGCTATAAAGGACGCTATCGAAGAAGGCCGCAATATCTACAACAATATCAAGAAGACGGTGCTCTTCCTTCTGTCGTCGAATCTTGGCGAGATACTGACTATGTTCGCAGCTATCGCGGCCGGCGTCGCCTCGCCGCTGCGCGCCATACACATACTGTGGATCAACCTGATCACGGACTCGCTGCCCGCCTTGGCGCTCGGCGCCGACACGGGCGATCCGCGAATCATGGAAGACAGGCCGCGCGATCCCAAAGACAGCCTGTTCGCGCACGGCGGACTCACCACAACGGTCTGTTACGGCGTTATAATAGGCGCCGTCACGCTTGCGGCCTTCATATTCGCGCCCCTTACGGTTCTGCGCGCGGCCGGGGAAGCCCTGACGCTCGGCGGCCTTGACGCGGCGCTTTCGGATCCCTTGGTGTACAAGACGGCGCAGACCTACGCCTTTACGACACTGGCCGTTTCGCAGCTCTTCAACGCTATAGGCTTCAGAAACCTGAACCGCTCTATATTTCGCATGAACCATATCGAAAACAAGATGATGCTCATCGCGTTTTTCATAGGTCTCGCGCTGCAGATAGCCGTCACGGAGCTCCCGTTCCTGTCGGAAGCCTTCGACACGGTCGAGCTTTCGCTCACCGAGTGGCTGCGGCTCGCCGCCCTGTGCACGGCGCCGCTGTGGTTCCACGAGCTTCGCCTGCTCGCACTCGGGATATTCCGGCGATAAACGGCAATAACGCAAATAGACGGCAATAACAAGGGGGGCGCTTCACCGAGTGAAGCGCCCCCTGTATTTTGTCTGTATTTTGTATCCCCGTGCTTTGGGCTATACCGCCGCGCCCCTGTTGCCGCCGCCCTTGCGGCCGGCCGAGGGCAAGACCGCGTTCGCGCCGCCCGTGCTCTGCGTTGTTCCGCTCCGGTCGCCGTTCGGTACGCTCGCGCCCGTCTGAGGCAGATCCGCGAGCGGTGTTTCCTCTTCGAAGATTACGACTTCGTCGTCGGGCGCCGGAGGAATCACCTCGGCGAGCGGGGTATCCTCATCCTCTATCTCTTCCTCGGGCAAGGGAGTGGGCGTAGGCGTGGGCGTGTAACCGCCTCCGCCGCCGGGCGTGATGTATTCATAGTAGAGGTACATGTATCTTATTGTGCCGAAATCGTCTTCCGTGATCGTCACGCTCTCCGTGCTGTTGGCCTGAAGGAATGTATACGTGAGCGTTTGGCCGCTGCCGTCGAAGACCGTGCGGGTCGGAACGTTGCCCGTGACGCTTACAGTCTGCGGCTCGGGCACGGTTATCAGGTCTTCGTACACCCGAGGATCACTGTGGTAGATCACCCTGCCGCCCTCGTCGCGGACGATGTAGTCGCGTATTACCTGATACTGATATTCCTTCTTCACGTTCTTGACGTCGACGCTGTACACGCCGTCTGCGATCTCCGTGACCGTTCCGATGTTTGTATTAAAGCCGGCGACTTCCGTACGTTCTCTGACATCATAGGCGTACTCATGGCCGTTCTCCAAGTTGTACTTGTCCAAGCCGGCAAAGCTGCCCGTCCATCCGTTGGCGGCGTTCAGATCAAGCTCCGCCACAAGATTGCCGCCGCGCAGCAGTTCGACCGTAACGGAATCCACAGGCGCGGGCAGTTCGGCGTCCGTATAATCGCGCCATAGCTTGTTTACGGTTATGCTTATGGATTTCTGCGCTACGGTGTTGACTATATCGTATTTGCCGAAGTTTTCCCCGGCCTCTTTACCCACCGCGCTTGTAAAGCCCTCGACATAATCTTCACTTACGCTGTAGATGTATTCCCCGCCCGTGGCAGGATCGTATTTCGGAAGGCCGATCCACCCGTAGATTACGTTTATGTCGCCGCCGGTCAAATCCTTGATCTCGCTGTCTAAAATATCATCGGAGTTTTTGGGATCCGGCTGTCTGCCTACCGCTCGAAGCAGGTTAATACGGATGCTGTCGGGCGTCGGCATATTGTCGGGCTTGGCCCATATCTTTATGCCGCTTACGTTGACGGAGGGGTTCTCCTGATTGATAATGTTGGTGATAGTCAGCGTATCGTTATATGTATGGGCGCTGTAATTATCGAGCACTCCTGCTGCCGCAGTCTCCGTGACAGTGTAAACGTAAGGCCGGCCGGCCTCGTCATATGTCGGCCAACTGTTTACGTTATCGGAATTCATAAATTGTACGGTTTGGGTTCTGTCTGTGCTTCCCGACGTCGGCGACCCGGTTGCTACGACCTCACCATCCTGCAACAGGTTCAGCGTAATTTCCGGCGGCGCGGTTCCCTCGGGATGCCCCCAGTTTTTCGTACCGGTCAGCGGTTTGAGTGTCGGCGCTATCGTGTTTTTGAATGAGAAGCTGTAGGGTTCGCCGGTGTCTATAGGTGTGCTGATAAAGCCTGTACCCGCTCCTTTCACTTCTTTCACCGAATATATGTACAGCCGGCCCATGTCATCATATTTTGGCAATGAATCGAAAGAGACGCTTGAACCAATCAAAGGTTTGCTTGCTTCAAGTTCGAGAGTGCCTTCCAATTCCGCTGTATGGTACACCTCAATAGTGACGTCCGGTTTTTCCACGCCGTCGGGCCATATCCAAGACTTGTCTACTGTAATCTCGACATCGCCTGTGATCGTGTTGATTATATTGTAGCCTTCGACTTCCGTTTCGTAGCCGCTCGGGCCGCCGTTTTCTTCCCTGACTTTGTAGATGTATGGCGTCGTTACCGGCTCGTCGGTCGTTACCGGATCTCCATTGATGTCATATACGGGATCTCCATTGATGTCCGTCACGGGAACCTGTATGATATCTTCGTCGTACGCAGGCAGATCCGTAAACGAATACTGCCATTTGTTGCTTTCAGACAGATCGGCTGTATCGTAATCGAGAGGATCTGCCGGAGTAGGCTCGCCGGGGCCGTCGATCCACTGCTCCAAGACGACGGTTACGTCGTGTTTTTCGGCGTCTCCGGGCTGCCGCCATATCTTTGTGCCGGAAACAGCCGTTTTAGCGTCGTCGTCGACCTTATTGTTTGTAAGCGTAACCGTAATGTTGCCGCTCTCGTCGTCCGTATCGACGCCGTTGGGTTCCTGCACATACCATCCGGCTACAGGGTCTTCCGTTACAACGTACTCATAAGGAATACCTGAGGGATCGAGTTTCTCTTGGCCTGTGAACGTATGGAACGTCGTTCCGCCGCTGAGCGTAGCCTCGTCGACCTTAACGCCGTTCTGCCACAGATGCAGCGTAATATACGGGTAGCCTCCCTGCGGTTCCTCGCCGTTCCAAACCTTGTTTACGGAAATATATATCTTCTCTTTGTAGGTATTGGTCGCCGTGAATACTTGGTCTTCAACCGTTTCAAATACCGAACCGATATAGTTTGCATCCCCGTTCACTTCTTCAAGTGCATACTCTATTTTTTCGACGGAGACGACTTTACCGTTTTCCTCTGTATCGTATACGGGGAAGAGCAAATTCTCATCTGTTTTGCTGTTGTAAGACCATGTTGGGGCACTCAATACGATAGTCTTTGACGGGCTTCCTATGCTGTCCGTCAGCTCAAACGTAACTTCGTCGGGTCGGGCGTCATAAGCGTCGCCATCGTCCACCCAGTTTTTCTGTATGCTGAGCGGTATCATCTCGTCATAGTTTATTATATTCGTGATTTTCGCCGTATAATCGTTTACCGTGTCGTTACTCGCCGTTATTATGAGATTTTCGGCGTCGTACTGCGTGTATCCGGTCAACGCGGTCTCACTGATCTCATAGTCATAGAAGTTGCCGTCGTCGTCATATACGTCAAGACCCGTGAAGCTGCCCGTGTATCCGGTGGCTGACGTGAGCGTTAAAGGATTCTGTTCGTAGGAATAAGCAAACGCCGTGTCAGGAATGAACTCGTCGTTTTCGTATTTGCCCCGCGCGATGTTAAAATACACGTCAGGCGTGGCATGACCTGTAGGAACGATCCACTTTTTCTCAACTTCAATGGACGTCGTTGCGTCGGATTTGTTCGTAAGGATAAAGACATTCTCTTTCCCTTCGGAACTGCTGTCGACCTCTTCAATTACATATTCAGTCGGATGCTGGATTTCTGTGTAGCCCTCCGGAGAATCAAGTTCTTTCACGCCATAAGAGTATTTGTAGCCGGTACTCGCGTCCACTGTTGGCACTTCAATACTTTCGAGCCAATTGTTGGCGGCGCTGAGCGTAACGGTTCTGTAGATATCGTCAACTTGGTTTTTTTCGTTTCCAATATGTTTGTATTGGATCAGCTTGACCGTGATTTCGCTGCCGTCTTGCGGCGCCGCAGGTATCCATCTCTTTTGAACGTATAAGGTCTCGGGCTTACTATTAAGTTCATTTTCGAACTTATAATAGCCCGCGTTAACGCATGGAAACGGTTCCCACGCACCGCCTTCGCCGTCGGGTTGATAGTATATCACTCCGTAGTCAATCTTTATATTGACTGTTTCCGCGCTTAAATTGTAATCTGTATGCGCTATTGTTTCGGACAGCGTGTATGCGAAGCCGCTCGGAACTTTTCCAAAAGTTACAAGTCCGTCCCCACCGGAGGTCGCACCCGGGAGCTCATCGTCGTTACCTCTTGTCAGAATGAATTCCGCGCCCTGAATCTTTATGTCTTCGTTGTGCGCCGCGACTTTCAAGAAACTCAGGTCAACCGCATAACCTAATACCTTGGGTATGTAGAAGTCGATGTATTGGTTAATATCGTCGCCCGTAACTACGTTTTCTCCGGACTCGTCGGTATACTCGCCGGTACTTTTGAGGAATCTGTATGTCAGTGTCGTTTGACCGTTTGTGAGGTAGGGGTGGCCGCTCGTAAAGTCGGCGAGATTGTTAAGCTTGATCCTGTATGTACATGTGTAGGTTTTCCATCCATCGCTGTCCGGCCCTGTTGCTTCGGACAGATACCAATACAAGGTATTACTGTCTTCGCCGAATGTTATTTCGGTCGAATCGGATCCGAGAAAAACAATATTTTCTCCCATAGGATCTTTTACGTTCCATGGCAACGTTTTAAGGAGCATACTGTGCAAGATGGTTTGGAAACTGCTGAGAAGTTCATTCTCAGTATCGGCGTTCAGCGGTGTTGAGAAACGATTGAGCCAACTGCCGACATGCTCGGTGTATGTGGCGTTGGTGCCTCCTGTATACTCATTTGTGATATCATAACCGATAGAGAATATCTTTGAGCGTTTTTGCAATTCAACAGCCGTACCGGTTTTTGTGACGGTATTATATACCAAATCGGCTGCGGTTTGATGTCCCTTGGCCTTTTTTGTATAACTGGGGTATGATGTAGGGTATAAGGTTCCGGCGGCTTCTTCCCATCCGCCGTTATTTATTTCATGCTGCGAATAGCCTCTAATTACGTCTGTACGGTTGCGATCACTCTCATGTCTGATGGTGTCGCTTGAGGCGCCGTCCGTCAGCAATATGGTATAATGGTTTGCCAGAGGAACATCTTTGATGTACTCGGTATCGCCATACAGATTGTAAGCGAGCTGCAGACCGGCTTCTGTATTAGTGCCTAATCTATTGCCATCGGTGTATGTTTGACTAAGAGGGTCGGTTTTCAGCGGTACAGTGCTAACATCGAGGGCATCTTTAAGGTCTTTTGCATCCATTGCATCCAACGAATTCGCAACATTCA
This sequence comes from Eubacteriales Family XIII. Incertae Sedis bacterium, assembly GCA_031266025.1. GTDB lineage: Bacteria > Bacillota > Clostridia > Peptostreptococcales > Anaerovoracaceae > JAITLA01. The sequence goes on along the minus strand of JAISBV010000099.1, from coordinate 35,942 downwards.
TCCAGTGGCTCAGCTGTGTTTTCGCGTTATTGTCATACCAAATGATCTGCAGCCAACGCGCTCCGCCGCCATATTCGGAACTTTTATAATTTTCGACGAATTTTGCGGCGGCCGCAAAAGCTCTGGACAATTTGGAACTTGAAATTGAATTATCAGCTGTCGTGTTGCCCATCGACCCCGAGATGTCAATAACCAATACCACGGCGGTGTCTTTGCTTAAGGGGGTGACTGACTCGACATCCTTTGTCTTTACCTCAAGCGTGATATCGAATTCGTTTTCGTTGTTTGTTCCCTCTATTGACTTGGAGACCTGTACTTTGCTGTCGGCGGCGTTATTTTTGGACACATTCCAATACTTTTTGCCTTCGTCATTCGCGTCAACGGGTTCGCCGATCTGACCGTTTTTACCGACCTTAAAGTAGAGAATCTCAGTTCCCGTCTGTTGGTTTTTCACGATCTGCTTATCACTCGGCGGCGGCGGATCGCCGTCCGCGAACACGCCCGACGGAAACAGCCCGATGAGCATGGCCGCCGTCAGTACAACGGACAAAATCCTGTAGAAGCTTTTGGCTCCTTTACTCTTGCTTAACATTTCCCCTCTCCTTAATTTAGATTCAACCTTAGATGCGATGTGGCGTGGCGTTCTGTTTTATTTCCCACGCTAACGGAAATAATATTAAACTTGTGTCGGCTTCGTCCGACGAACCGTATCCTCGCTCTTATGCCGTGAAAGACCGACCGCCGTCTTGGTTTTGATCCGCGCCGCGCGCCGGCGACGGCTTTTCATCTTGCGCCGGCAAAGGTTCTTCACCCTCGGTGAGCGCGCTGTCGATAAGCTTGATCAATTCCAGAAGGCTGCGAAAATATTGTTCTTCTTTCCTTTCTATACGGGTGATCGTACCTTGCCAGGTTGCGTTCTGCTGATTCAAAATCCGTATAATAAAGGTTTCATGTGCTCCGTCAATTCCTACTACATTCATATCATCCCCGCCTGCTCCTTTCTTTTTTAAACAAAACCATTTGGAGAGTCATACGGCCATTCGGGATAGTCCTATAGCCATTTATTATATTATACATGTTGAAAGTCACATTTCGGTGTCATTTTGATTTTTTTTGTATTTTTTTTAAATTTCTTTTTTGTTACAAAAACACGTTGAAATTCAGCCGTTTTTGCCGAGCGCCTTATTCATTTTGCACCGGGTGTTGTGGCAGATAACATATATTTATTGTATTACCTACAACTTATTGTTCAAAATTGAACCGCAGGATACCGCCGCAGGTTGCGCAGCCTGTAATCCGGTTGTATTAAAATCGTTTTTGCGCGCAGTAAACGATTACAAAGCAAATCTCCGAATGATAATACGTTCATGGCATTACGTCAATACATATATTAGCATGTATTCCTATACATGTCAATACAATATTTTCTTTTTTAATTAAATATTGCATCCGATAATGAATGCCAACCATAGTCTTTATGATGTATTGACAAAATATTAATATATGTTAAAATATATTATATCGTAACACTATGTCATATGATATGGCGATACGTTACGCAAACATCAGAAGGAGATTCAATTTTATGGCACAGACCAATTTGAGTGTTCGCATTGACGAACAAGACAAGAAACGATTTGAAACATTCTGCAACAATACGGGCATGAACGTGTCCGTGGCTGTAAACATGTTCGTAAAAACGGTACTAAGAGAACAAAGACTTCCGTTCGCGGTGCAGCTTGACCCATTTTACAGCCCGGAAAACATGGAGAGTTTGAGGGCGTCCGCTGCCGCCTTAGAAGCAGGACGCGGCATTGTAAGAAAGACTATGGCTGATTTAGAGGCAATGGAAAATGAGCAGTCATATAGACTTTGAGGAAAAGGCTTGGCAGGAGTATCTGTATTGGCAAACGCAGGACAAAAAAACACTGAAAAGAATAAACGAATTGATCAGAGATATCGGCAGGAATGGAAATGACGGAACAGGCAAACCTGAGAGACTGACCGGGAATCTGTCGGCGTATTGGAGCAGACGAATAGATGAAAAAAACAGAATAGTTTATCGCATCGACGGAGATATAATAAAAATCATTCAATGCGGCTCGCATTATCGAAATAATTAACGTTTGCGCACTTTAATTTCGGTTTCGTCTAAAATTTGAAATATCTGCCAATATCCTGCTTTATACTTCTCGCCGGCAACGTATTGTCGGCATGTCGTAAAAGTCAAAAAGCCCTCACAGAGAGGACTTTTTGGGAATAGCTAAAAACAGTGATTTATACGGTGCGGATATGGCCGCGCCGCTCTTTTTTCAGACGCTCGTACAGCGCGAAAATCCTTCAGTCGTCCTGCAGGGCGTCAAAGCCTTCCTCCCCCGTTCTCACGCGTATCACATTTTCGACGTCGTATACGAATATCTTGCCGTCGCCGATATTGCCCGTGCACAGCGCCTTCTTGGCGGCTTCTATAACGGTTCTGACCGGAACCTTGCACACGATGATCTCTATGCGTATCTTTGGCAGCAAACGGGCCTGAACTTCTACGCCGCGGTAAAATTCCGGATAGCCCTTCTGCGCGCCGTAGCCGAGTATATTCGTCATGGTCATGCCCGTGATGCCTATGGCGCTCATCGCGGCTTCGAGAGGTTCAAACATGCTTTGCCGCGTAATAATGGACAGCTTTGTCATCTTGGGATTCTTTTCTGATTTGGATTCATCTGCGGCGCTCTCCTCGCGCGTATCCGTAACCGTGACTGTCGTTTTGACGGGCGCGTCGCCCGCAGGCGCTCCCGCGCCCGTTCTTCCGGCGGAAAGCGGCATGAAATCCGCGTAGCTGTTTTCGATGCCGTGCTCGTGTATGTCGAGCCCTTCTATTTCCTCTTCTTTGGATACCCTGAGTCCTGTGATTACCTTGATCGCGGAAAATGTTATAAGCATTGCGACAGCCACCCAAGCGGCGACGGACAGCACGCCGAGCGCCTGTACGCCCAGATATCCGGCGCCGCCGCCGGCGAACAGACCGCCGTCGGTCGCGAACAGACCTACGCAAAGTGTTCCCACCGCTCCGCATACACCGTGAACGCCCACCGCGCCCACGGGATCGTCCACCTTGAAAACCTTGTCGATGAGTTCTATGCCTATTACCACTGCCACGCCCGATATAAGGCCTATCATAACGGCGCCCGCGGGACTGACCGCGTCGCAGCCGGCCGTAATGCCCACTAATCCGGCCAACACGCCGTTCAGCGTCATGGAAACGTCGGGACGCTTATAGCGAATCCACGTGACGATCATAACGGCCGCCGCGCCGGCCGCCGCAGCAAGATTCGTGTTTGTAAATATGAGACCCATGGATGCGAGCGCTTCGTCGCCGGTCGCCGAAACGGTGGACGCGCCGTTAAAGCCGAACCATCCGAACCAGAGTATGAACACGCCGAGGGCCGCCAAGGAGAGACTGTGGCCCGGTATGGCTCTTGATTTCCCGCTCTTCGAATACTTGCCTATGCGAGGCCCGACCATGGCCGCGCCGACGAGACCCGCGACGCCGCCGACCAAATGCACAGCTGCGGAACCCGCGAAGTCATGAAAGCCCAGTTCGGAAAGCCAGCCGCCGCCCCATATCCAGTGTCCCGAAAGCGGGTATACTATGAGACTGATCACCACGGAGTAGACGCAGTACGCGGAGAATTTCGTGCGCTCCGCCATAGCGCCCGAAACGATGGTCGCCGATGTGGCCGCGAAAACGGTCTGGAAGATAAAGAACGACCACGGACTGACCCCGTCAGGCGCCGCGTTCTCAAGCGCGTCGCCGAACAGGAATATATCGGGAACGCCTATTATCCCCGAAACGGACGCGCCGAACATAATGCCGAAGCCCATGATCCAATAAACGACGGAACCTATGGACAAATCTATGACGTTCTTCATAATGATATTCCCGACGTTCTTCGCCCGTATAAGTCCGGCCTCAAGCATGGCAAAACCCGGCTGCATGAAGAACACGAGGGCCGCCCCCAAAAGAACCCAAATCGTATTGACGGATGAATACATAACGACCTCCTTCCAAAAAAACAAAAGGCGCGCATTCCTTTACGGAACGCACGCCTTTGTGCAAAAACGCCGCGACAAAGCGATCGTTTGGCCAAAAAACAAAAGCGCCGGGGAGTATTCCTCGGCGCCTTTGCCATGAACAAGTTCTAAAACATGTAATCAGTTACAGCAAATCCAACATTAGATTACAACAATTTACCGGTCATGTCAAGCAGCTTTCGCAATTGTAATCATATTGTAACATTTAATATTTCCGTCGGATTTTACAGCTAAAGATATCTTAAAAGATTATTGCTGTTGGCTTAGCGTGGGAAATAAAACAGGATGTCGCACTCAAGGAAAGCGTTACAAGGAGAAGGGAAATGTTAAGCAAGAGTAAAGGAGCCAAAAGCTTCTACAGGATTTTGTCCGTTGTACTGACGGCGGCCATGCTCATCGGGCTGTTTCCGTCGGGCGTGTTTGCGGACGGCGACGATCTGCGGCCGAGCAGCTATCAGCAGATCGAAAAGACCGGAGACTACATACACTATTATAAGGGAACCCCAAGCGATCCTCGGGCATTGACATACAAAACCACTTCGCAGCCGGAAAGGATCACTGACCCGGCGAACAGCGGCGCGTATTTTGAAATCAGCAAGGAAATCAGCGGAACCGAAACGGAAAACCTTTTCGACATAACGCTGACCGTTACATCAAATGATGATGTCAGTGAGATTACAATTCCGGAGGACGCGGCCGTTCTTATGGTTTTGGATGTTTCCGCCAGTATGCACTATGCAATTAACGGCAGCGACTATCCGACGAGTGCGGGTGTAAAGACGCGCATGCAGGTGATGAAAGAATCCGTGCAGGCATTTATCGGAAATTACGCGGACAGCGCGGATAACAGCACCGGGCAAACGCCAAAACGCCTTCTTTCGCTTGTTACATTCAGCGAAAACGCAGAGCGCATTAGAATCAACAGTAACATTTGGGCTGACGTAGCCGTTCTCGACGACAGAACAGCTGCGGAAAATGCTGTCGGCAGCGGTTACACAGGCAGAAGAAATGCTCAAAGTTACGAGTATAAAAATGAAGAAGGTTTTAATATTGGCACTACGGCAACCAACATTGAGGCGGGTCTGCAGTTGGCCTACAACATAGTCAAGGCGCATCAAACCCAGACAAGCACCGACGATTTCAACGGTTCCTATCACGTCATACTCTTGACTGACGGTGATCCGAATGGCACTGTCTACAGAACAAATAATACTACCGGCTACATGGGAACGGAAGAAGTTACAAGCGTAAGCAATGGCATTAATCAAGGCATTGCTCGAAATAACGCTGCGTACGTTGCGAAAGGCCCTGTTGCATCCCAGTCCTCATACCAAAGCAGACGAAATGACAAGCCGCTCAGTGATCGCGCCACCATCCATACCGTCGCCTTTTCTACGGCTCAGAGTAATGGCGATTGGCTGGAGTATTACATTCGTTCCGGCGCGGGAACGCATTCGAACGCGAACGGAGCGTCGCTGAATCTTTCGTTCAACACAATCGCGGAAACCATTTACAGGATGGCCAACGCCTATACGGTATTTGACCCTATGGGCGAGTATATTGTTCTTGATGAAACGTTTGAGCGCAACGGCAATATTGTTAAAATAGAAAATCAAACCGACGGCGACAAAACTGTCCGCAGGATTGTTTGGGATATCCGGGAATCCGACATTGAAAACACGGACAGAACTACAGGTGATCCGTTCATCTATAGGCTGACGTATCAAATTCGCTTGGACGCATTTGCGATTTTGGCGGCGAGCGAAAACCTTGATGATTTTCGGCTGACAAACGGTACGACGGAGTTTCTCTATTTCTTCTCAAATGAAACACCCACCGAAAATCCGCAAATTGAGACGGCGTATTTTCGCGTACCCAAGGTGCAGCCGCTCAAGGCCAACCTGAACTTTACAAAGGTAAACGCCATATCAGGCGGCAACATAGCCAACGCCGAATTCGAATTGCAAACGACAGATAAAACTTGGCCGATCAACGAGGAAAACAGGCCGTCGTCGAATGCAAACGGGGAAGTGACTTTTACCGGTATTCCGTCCGGGCATACATATGTGCTCGTCGAAACAGGGGCGGGCGACCTTCCCGACGGCTCGGGCTTGGGCTTGGAGTATGATACCGAAGAGGTTGCAGACAAGTATTACGTCGAAGTCTCTTGGGGTACAGCCACGCTTTACAAAAATGGCGAGGAAGTCGAACAAGTAGAAAACAATTACGTATTAACAGAAACCGAAGTGTCCGTCACAAAGGTTTGGCAGGATTCCGGCGATCCCGATTTCGACCGCCCGGGCGTATACGCCGCGCTATACGGCGTGAAGCAGAACGGCGCGGAAACGGAAGAACCGCTTGCTCCGCCGGTAAAAATCGAAGCCGAGCCGGATGAATGGAGATGGGAGCATGAATTTACGGAAATTCCGACCGTATACTATGACGATGACGAACAGACGCTTTTGCCTTACAGGTATATCGTAAAGGAAACCGATGCCGAGGGTAACGCGTACGCGTACACCGATAAAACCGACATAGACGATATCAAATACATAGACGACGAAGACCTTGACGGATATTCCGTCAGCATATATCAAGACAGTCTGACTATTATGAATACGCGCGTGAACAACAGCAAATCCATAAAGGTCGAGAAGGAATGGGAAAACACCGACAACAGCAATACGTGGCCTGCGGGCAAGAAAGTCAATATTACGCTTAGCAGGAAGACGAGTGACTTAGAAGGCGTTTACACGCCGGACGCGAGTTTCGATGATGTCGATATCGGTGAGAGAACCGCTACTTTGACGAGCGAGCGGCAATCCTTTGAATTCAAGAATCTGCCCGAGTTTAACGAAATCGGCCGGCCCTACATCTATACAGTCAGCGAGGGCGTGATTTTCGGCTATTCGAATGATATAGGCATCACGGGCGACGATGAAGGACAAAGCGGCGACACGACGATAACGCTGACAAACGTTGAAAACATAACATATAATAAAATCCAAGGCAGCAAGATATGGCTTGACAACGGCAACGCTTACGAAACGCGCCCTGCGGAATTGCAGGTAGAACTTTACAGAGGCGGCTATCCGCTCAACGAACGCGTAATAATAAGCTTGAAATCGGAAGATTACTATGGCAAGAATACTTGGGAATTCCAAACGTCCTTAGAATATCCCACAGCTACCCGAAATGACGACGGTACGTTCACAAGTCATACGTACACATTCAGGGAGTTGAGCAACGGCGCCCCATTGGACAATGGCGGTGTGCTTCTCACCGCAGCCGGCGACAGCAGCGACGCCCGCTACACAGTCAGCTATGACGAGGACTCCCCAACTAAAATAACGAATACGCTCACAGGCACGACGGCGCTCAGCTTTGAAAAGAAATGGAACGACGGTGATTACCACCCGGCGCGCCCCGGCTATATCACGGTTTACTTGCACAAGAACGAAGCCGACGAGCCCGCAGATCATCTTACTTTGAATGAAGGCGTCACTACCGCGACGTTCAGTAATCTTCCCAAATACGAAGGCGGCGTATTTATCAGCTACACGCTGAGAGACAAGGTAAGCGGCTACACGCCCGGCGTATATGATCCGACAGAGAAAACGTTGACCAACACGTTTACAAGTACCTCCGGAGTAACCGTTCATAAGGCGTGGCTGGACGGCGGGAACACTGTGGATCATTCCGGCCACAGCATAAGCTTTACCGTGTACGACGACAGCAATACCCCTGCATACAGCGGAACGCTAAGCGAGAACGACCCCGGTTGGCAGAAAACCATAAGCCTGCCCACAGAACGGCTTGTGTCGGAGGCGACAGAAGCGACGGAAGCGGTGATTGATCCGGATACCAACGAGATATTGTTCCCTGCGGTAGATGCGGCAGACGCAGTATACAAAACAATCACCTACACCATAAAGGAAGACCCGGACACGGTTCCGCAGGGCTATGAGGCTCAAAATGGCGGCCGGGCAACTTTCGATGAGAATTCCAAAATCCATGTGCTGAAGAATGTCAGAACCGGCAGTTTTGACCTCACTGTGAACAAGACTTGGATTGACGGCGACGACAAATTCAGTACACGGCCGACCAACGAGACCGACGCGGTGTTTGAGCTGTATCAAGACGGCGATACGTTACTTGATTACGAACCCGTGCCTACAGACGGAATCCCCGTAACATTCGATGATCTCCCCTTGTTCAACAGTGAAACCGGCGCTGTTTACAACTACACGGTAAAAGAAAAGCTCAGCGGCGACGCCGCCAAATTCTACGGGCAGGACGTCATAAAAGGCGTTGATCCGAAAGACGGCGAAGCGGAACTCACGTTTACAAATACGCTTGGCACGGCCGAAACACTGTTCAATATCTCGAAGACTTGGATCACGTCAGGAGAGAAGCCTGATAGCATAGACGTCATGCTTTACGCGGACGAAGAAGAGGCGGGAATACATACGGTATTGCTTGGTGATGACGGTAAAGGCCGTATCGAAGGTCTTGACCTGTACAAAATCACGCTTAGGGAAGGGCAAGAGCCCCTATACGATAAAATCCTCTACAGCGTCCGCGAGCTTGACGACGACGGCAAAGTCATCGCGGACGGCGGCACAGGTCTTGTCGGCGGCGCCTACTATACGGTAAGCTACTTCGACGAAGAGGGCGCGTGCGCCGTCATCAATACGGCGCAGGTGAAGAATGAAGATATAAGCCTGTCCATAGTAAAGAACTGGAACGCCCCCGTCGGAACAACGCATCCCGAAGTCAGCTTTACGATCCGGCGGACTTCGGACAGCGGCGAAGATGAGTTCGTAAGTACGGTCACATTTGAAGAAACGGCGGCCATGCAGGAAACTCGTACGATCAGTCTTCCGGGCGGATACAGCTATTATGTGACGGAAGATCCGCTCGACGGTTACGATTCCGAGGAACCGGCAAGAGAAGGCAATTCTTTCATATTCACGAACCGGATCAATGATGAAAGTGTTATCATAAACGGAACGAAGTCGTGGGATATGTCAGGGAAAGATGAGGCGGAATTGCCGGGCTCGATCATAGTAGGGCTCTACCTCCCAAGCGGCGAACGCATAGCCGAACAGACGGTGAGCGCGGACGATGATTGGATGTACAGCTTTACTGTACCGAACGGCAAATACGATTCCGGGGGACAATTCATTGGCTATACCGTAAAGGAATTAACGGAAGGCGAAGACGGCGCCTTGACCGCGCTTGAGAAGGACGACCGCGTATTCTTCGGCGACTATCAATACAGGGTGCAATATGAGGACGCGGCGCGGGCGGACGACGGCAATATAACGGCCAACTTCAAGAACAAGCTTCAGGACGGCTATTACTTCAGCGTCAGAACATACTATCGCACCGTAACAAACGGTATTGCGGGCGCTTGGGAACCTGCTTCCGGCGTCGTGAAATATGCGCTTGAAAAAGGTCTCGCGGGGCAAAACGTCACACTGGACGACGTTAACGGGCTCAGCGCAAGCGACGCGGCGGCCCTGCCGACAAGCGCCGCTTGGACAAGTTACGGCGTGAACAGCGACTACACGCTGTACAGCAGTATAGGCAGCGTCGTACTCACAGAAGGCGAACCGGGTGAATTTTACGCGAATACGACGCATATCCTGAAATACTACTACCAGCGCACGGTGACGGGCGGCGGCGGTTACACGCCCACGCCTACTCCCACTCCCTTGCCCGAGGAGGAGATAGAGGATGAGGATACCCCGCTCGCGGAGGTGATCCCTCCGGCGCCCGACGACGAAGTCGTCATCTTCGATGAGGAAACGCCTCTCGCGGATCTGCCTCAGACGGGCGCGAGCGTACCGACGGACGGCAGCAGCGGAACAACGCAGACTACGGGCGGCGCAAACGCGATCCTGCCCGCGGCCGGCCGCAAGGGCGGCGGCAACAGGGGCGCGGCGGTATAGCGACACAAGTCTCGCTTATACGAAATACAGACAAAATGCAAGGGGGGCGCTTCACTTAAGTGAAGCGCCCCCCTGTTAGTGCGCCCCGTCAATGTTTTTGGCAGGGTGAATAACTCGAATATTTTAGTTATTTCTCTTGATATTTTAGTTATTTTGCTAAAATATAACGAGGATAAAACGTTATATCATTCGGAAGCAAAACTTATTGCATTTTGTTCCGTTGCGAGGACGAGAGCGGAGTTGTCCGCGTTTTTAAATATCTCGTCTGTTTCGTATATGATGGAGAAATACATCAATCCTCTGCTCGAAAGCGGCAAGCTGAAAATGACAATTCCCGACAAGCCCAAAAGCCGGAATCAAAAATATTTCAGCGAATAGAAAAGCAAAGACGCCGAGGAAACGACTCGGCGTCTTTGCTTTGAAAAAAGGCTATGAAAGTTACTCTGTACAGGCTACAACAATTTACCGGCTGTGTCAAGTATTATACGAAGTTGTAATTATTTTGTAATCGCTTTGTAATATTCCAATGTAACTGCGGTTATTCTTTGACCTTTGGCGTTACGGCCGTTCGCAGGGCCGCGTAGAACACATCCGTATCTATGGGCTTTGTCAAGTGTCCGTCCATTCCGAGAGCGAAACAGCGATCCCGGTCTTCGGGGAAGGCGTGGGCCGTCAGGGCGTATATCGGCAGGTCGCGGTATTCGGGCGTCGCTTTGATAAGCTCTGTGGCTTTATAGCCGTCCATAACCGGCATCTGCAGATCCATAAGCACAAGATCAAAGAACGGGCCGCCCGAGTGAGCCGCGTCGTCGAGCCGGTTCAGAGCCTCCTTGCCGTTTTGCGCCGTTGTTACGTCTATGCCCACGGAGCTCAAAAGCTCGGACGCGATCAGCGTATTGACCTCATTGTCCTCTACAAGAAGGATACGTTTGCCGCGCAGCACGGTATTGTCCGTATCTGCGGTCGATTCAGTATTTTGCGTGCTTTCGTCCGAGCCTTCGGGCACGAGTTTGAACGGGCAGGTGAATGTAAACGTCGTTCCCTTGCCCTCTTCTCCGGATACGGAGATTTCACCGCCCATAAGCTCTGTCATCCGCTGCGTGACGGTCAGGCCGATGCCGGCGCCGCCGTACTTGCGCGTAGCCGAATTGTCCGCTTGGTTGAAAGCCGTGAATATCTCGCTCATCTGAGTCTCGCTCATGCCTATACCGGTGTCCTCTACGGCGAAGCGCAGGGTAACGCTGTTTTGCGCGCGTTCGGATACGGCGGCGCGAACAGTGATCGAGCCCTTCTCGGTGAATTTAAAGGCGTTGTCGACGAGATTTATGAATATCCGGAGCAGATGCTGCGGATCCCCGACCAAGTCGTCCGGAATATCCGTACCCAATTCGAAACGAAGTTCAATATTCGAAGCGATATTTCGTTCGCGGAAGAACGCGGCAATATCGTCAAATAGGTTCTTTATATTGAAAGATATGTATTTTAACGTTATATTGCCGGCGTCGACCTCGGAAAAGTCAAGTATATCGTTTATAATGCCGAGCAGCGTCGAGGACGCTCTGCGCATTCTCTCCGTGTATTCCTTCTGTCTGTCGTCCATGGGCGTCTTGAGCAGCAGATCGGCGAGACCGATAACGGCGCTCAGCGGCGTACGTATTTCATGGCTCATATTGGCGAGGAACAGGCTCTTCGCCCTGTTTGCCGCCATAGCCGCCGACATCGCTCCTTTCAGCTCAAGAAGCGTCCGCGCGCGCGCCAGAAGCTCGTCTTTGTCGAAAGGCTTCTGTATGTAATCGTTCGCGCCGGATTGGAATCCCAAGACGATATCCTGCACCCGGTTTTTCGCGGTCAGCATGACTATAGGCAGATCGAACAGAGAATAGCGTTCACGCAAATGTCGGCAAACCTCGTATCCGGACATCTTGGGCATCATGACGTCGAGGAGGACGAGGTCGAATTCCTCGCCGCGATCGAACAGGTCAAGGGCCTCAATGCCGTTGTAGGCTGCGGTTACGGAATAGTCGCGCATTGTAAGGAGATTGTTCAGCACCTGGATGTTGACGGGTTCGTCGTCAACGACAAGTATCCTGTAGCCGCCTTCTGCGGCGCGCGTCTCGGCGCCGGGTCTCTTCGCCGCTATCTCGGCGGCGAATTCCTCTATGTCTATCACCGTCGGGCCCTCGCTCAGCGCGATCTCTTCCCGCTTCGCGTCGGACAGAGGCATTGTGAACGTGAACGTCGAACCCCTGCCCGGCTCCGAGACGACGCTGACCGTTCCTCCGTGCAGTTCGACGATTTTTTTTGTTATCGAAAGTCCGAGACCCGTTCCGCCGTATTCGCGCGCCACCCCGCCGTCGGCCTGTTCGAATGACTCGAATATTCTGTCGAATTTGTCCTCCGAAATGCCGATGCCCGTATCCTCCACAGAGACGGCGATCATATCCTCGCCCTGCAGTATCTCGGCGGAGACGCTGACATGTCCTTTTTCGGTGAATTTGATCGCGTTGCCGAGCAGATTGTACAATATCTGCTGTATCCTGTTTTCATCCGCGTTTATGGCCGGCAGGGAGTCGCCGATCTTGTTTACTACCGCCAAATCCTTGCCTTTGATCATGGGCTTTGAGAGGACAATGACTGTATCGACGATCATTTTCAAGTCTATGGGTTTGATCTGCAGCACGATCTCCTTGTTCTTCAGCTTCGTGAAATCCAGTATGTCGTTGATCATATTGGAGAGTCTTTTGCCGCTGTTTGACACTATTGCGAGGTTGTATTTCTGTTCGCCGGAAAGCGCGCCGGTCGCGCCGTCTATCATGGATTCGACTATGCCTATAATGCCGTTGATGGGCGTTCTGAGCTCGTGCGACGTGTTTGCCAGAAATTCGTCCTTGAGCTCGTTCAGCCTGTTCAGATACTGATTTTTTTCCTCGAGCGTTTTGGCGTAATTCTGCATTTCCATGATAAGCTTGTTGATCTCTTCCGCCATGAATTTGAAGGCTCTCGACAGGGCGCCGATCTCGTCGTTGCTGTCTATAAGCGGCACATCCGCGTCGAAATGCCCTTCGCCGAGAACCTTTGCGGTATTCGAAAGCAGGAGTATAGGCTTTGTGATATTCCTTGCTATAATGTATAGCAGGAGCGCTATGAGAAGTACGGCTATGACGGACGCCAGTATTACGTAATTTCTGATATCGTTGGCGTTATCCAATATCTTTGTCATGGGTATGCTCACCGCGACCGACCACGGATTCGTGACGTCGCTGAACTCAATCGGCGTATACACGGTGTAGAAGTTGTCGTCGCTCGCGATATATGTTTCGCCGTTCGCTACGGCGCTTCGCAGCTCCTCGGCCTGCCTCAGCCTTTCCGTGTCCGCCTCAAGCATGGCGAGGGCCAGATCGGGGGTCATGAGCGCGAGGTTCAAGCCTATTTCGCTGTTGCGGCTTGCGCGACTCGCTTCCGTGAACGCTGACAGTTCATCGCGAAATTGTATGACGCCGTCGTATACCGCGAGCGCGTCTTCGTCGGAAGCGTCGGGAACAGGCAGCGTTTCTATGTACGCGTTCGCGTATCCGAGCGCCGCCGCAGCCTTGTCAATGTCGGACGTCAGCATTTCATAGGCGAGAGCTTCCGCCAAATCCTTGCCGAGGTGCGGGCCGTCGGGATGCGCCACGATAGCGCCCGCGTTCGAAAATATCTCCGTATAACCGCCCTGATCATGAGGGTTGACTTTGGAAACCATTTCCTGCAGCGTATCCAAGACTATATCGGAGGATATAATGCCTATGAATTGATCGTCGTGAATGATGGGAAAGACGAGACTGGCCAACATCACGGGATGCCCCTGCACCTGATACGGATAAGGATCGGTTATGAACTCATGCCGCTCCGTTTTTGGAACAATGTACCAGTCCTCGCTGTCGATGGCGTTCAGAGGTTCGACGGCGATGGAGTCTCCAAGCTTGTTCCAGTACGGCGCGTAACGCCCGGTGTCGTCATAGGCGGGCTCTGCGCCGGCGTACATATCGTCCTTTCCGTCCAGTGCGTTCGGGTCGTAGGCTATGCAAAAAGCGGTGATGTATTCTTTTTTTTCAAGCGTGTTGCGCAGTATGTCGTTCATCATATCCCTGTCGGTGAGACCGCTGTCTTTCAGCGTTTCAAACACCGTCGAGAGCGTTTCAGCCGTGATGCGCGCTCCCTGCAGTTCGGCTATAATCTCGTTTTTGTATTTGTCCGCAGTTTCCCGAGCCAGGTTGAAGGCGTCCCTTTTTGCCATTTCATAAGATTTGCCGGAGACGATCATCGTCAGCACAACAAACGATACTATTACAACGCTCGAAACCAAAAAGAATATCTTGATTTGAAGACTCAAATTCTTAAACACAGTATATCTCCTACCCCATTGCAATTGTGTGAAATTCGAATGATAGATCAGTTTATCATAACAGAGTAAAAAAGGCAATGCGAATTTTGCGGCGCGATGGTATAATGATATAAAGGTCGTTACTACTCAAAGGTCAAATCAAGACTGCTCAGATGCCGGAGGGAGTGTAATAAATATGGCTGTATTGGTAACAGGAGGAGCGGGCTATATAGGGAGTCACACCTGCCTTCTGCTTCTTGAGGCGGGATATGAGGTTGTGGCGGCGGACAGTTTGATCAACGCGAGCGAAGAAGCGCTGCGCAGGGTAGAGCGTATCGCGGGCAGGAAGATGCGTTTTGTTAAGGGCGACCTCTGCGGCGCGAATATGTGCGAGCGTCTGTTTTGCGATAATCCCGACATTAACGCCGTCATACATTTCGCGGCGCTCAAGGCGGTGGGCGAGAGCGTGGAAAAGCCGCTTGAATACTATTCGAACAACCTGATCTGCACGCTAAGTCTCCTGCGCGAGATGAAGAAGCGCAATATTAAGAACTTCATTTTTTCGTCGTCGGCCACCGTATACGGGGATCCCGGCAGCGTGCCGGTACGGGAGGATTTTCCTGTGTCGGCCACGAATCCGTACGGGCGAAGCAAGCTGTTCATAGAGCGGATGCTTGAGGACATATGCGCGGCGGACGGGGATTTCAGCGCCGCAAACCTGCGCTATTTCAATCCTATCGGCGCGCACGGGTCAGGAATGATAGGCGAGGATCCGGACGGCGTTCCGAACAATCTTCTGCCTTATGTCGCGCAGGTGGCTGTGGGCAAGCTTGAAGAGGTTCGCGTGTTTGGGAACGACTATCCCACGCCTGACGGCACGGGCGTGCGCGATTACATCCATGTGATGGATTTGGCGCGCGGGCATATTCGCGCCCTTGAGCGGGTAGAAAAATCGAAAGGACTGTTTCTTTGCAATCTGGGAACGGGTAGGGGATACAGCGTGCTTGAGGTGATAGCGGCCTTCTCCGAAGCGTGCGGCAAACCTATCGCGTACAGGATCGCGGGCCGAAGAGCCGGCGACGTTGCGGAGATATACGCCGATCCGAGCAAGGCCGAGACAGAAATCGGCTGGCGCGCCGAGTACGGTCTTGACCGCATGTGCGCGGACGCGTGGCGGTGGCAAAAGAATAACCCGAACGGGTATAACAACTGTCCCGGCGCCGGCCCAATGCCGGCAATATAACCGCAGAAATTCGGCGGGTCGTTTTATACGCCGTGTTTTTGTCAGCTTATGCCCGCTAACTTTCTCATATAGTAGAAGATGTATTGCTGGGCGATACCCGCGTAGGGGCCAAAGCGCGCGGCGGCCCGATTCACGGCGTTCTTTGTGTCTATGCCGTAGAGTTCGCTCAAGGCGCGGTTCATCCATACGTCTAAGGGGAAGCTTTCCGTTTGTCCGAGACCGAAAAGCAAAATGCAGGAGGCCACCTTTTCGCCGACGCCGCAAAGGGATAAGAGCGACGTCTTCGCTTTCGAAAACGCCGCGCCGCGAAGTCCGTCAAGCCAAGCCGTTCCGCCTTCTTTTGCGACTTGCCGCGCTGTCACGCACAGGTATTTGGCGCGATAGCCGAGCCCGCAGGGCGCCAAATCTTCTTCGCTAAGCGACGCCAATGTCCGAGCGTTCGGAAAATCGAAGAAAAGCTCTCCTTCCGCGCACTCAATACGCTCTCCGAAGCCTTTGCACAAGCGCTCTATGCAGCCTTTGATCCTCGGTATATTGTTGTTTTGCGATATTATAAATGAAATAAGCGTTTCCCACGCGTCCTGATTGAGTATGCGTATACCTTCTCCGCAAGCTATGGCGCGCGCCATCGTTTCGTCGTTCGCGGACAGTGCGCGGTTGATCTCGCCGTAGTCACGTTTGAGATCGAAGTAGTTTTCCCAGAACGCGCGGTCGCCGGTCTCCGTTCCGGAGTGCGCGCGAAGCGCGCGGCCGCGCTCTGTAACCGTGAGTTCCCCCGCGTAAGGGTCGCGAAGCGAAGGCGCAAACGTCACGCTTGCGGCGCGGCCTCCGGCGACGCCCTTATACCCGCCGCCGTCTTCACGCTTCCATCTAAAAGCTTGCCCGCACTCAAATATCCGCTCAAGGCTGAAATCACGAACGTTTTTAAATATAATTTCAGTATTCCCGCTCATTTTGTTATCGAATCTCTGTATGGTTCCGAACCCCCGGTCAACCCAATTTATTACAGGAAAAATAGTTACTTTCAATCAAACGTAATTACTTAAGAGTCAAATCAAGACTACTCAAACGTCGCGTCAGTTTCGTTCAGATCGGGTTCTGCCGACGGTTTTGGCCCCCGGAACGTACTCGAAGCTACGTGAGGAGGACAATAACCGACGGCAGGTTCCGAGATGGGCGGAAATGGCGTGGGGTTTGAGTAGTTACATTATTTCAGGCTGCGGATTTCTATGTTTACGGCCCGTATATTAAATGCCGTCATAAGTTCCGCCTGCTCAGCGATCCTTTGCTGCAATTCTTCGGCCGCGTCGATGATGTTCGCCCCGTAGCTCATGACCAAAGAGATATTGAACACCGCTCCGGAATCATCGCTGTCAGCAGACGCCTTGAGCACGGCGTCAACCCGCGGCGCGTCGTTGCATACGATCATCACAATGTCTTGCAGCGCGCGCGCGGATACCGTATATTTGCCCGGATAGCTGAATGACGGACGCACAACAGATCTGTTTGAAATATGAGTTCTGCCGCCGCGTTTTTCGCGCATCATCCTGAGCGGATGCATGAAATATCCCGAGAATTCCTTTTTGAGCTGAATAGAGGGCGCCGGTATGATGTGCTTGCCGAGCTCGTTCCTCTCCACATTCGCCGTCTTGCGTTCATCCTCTGTCGTGATCTCTTCTATATAAATAGTTTCCGCCGGGTGCGGGAGCCTTAGCCTGTCCGTGATCTTTTCGATCATCTTGTCCGACGTGCCTACCACGAGCAGCGATGCGGGATCGGCCGACTGTATCGTTTGTCGCACCGCGTCGCGGTGAAACTCTTCCGTGAACAGGGCCGTTTTGATGGCCTTGACCTTTGTCGCCTGACGCTTCGCGGATATGCCGGCCAATACGCGGTTGCCGAGTATGAACAACCCGTCGTCCAATATTCCTTCTATATTCAAACGTCTGCAAAGACCCGTGGCCTGATAGCTTTTTCCGCTGCCGCTTTTACCGACAAGTGCATAAATTTTCATATTTACTTACCAATAACAATCCGGTATACTGTACATGTTGTTTGTGGTGCAGAGATGCTTTGAGACTTGGCGCGCGGCTTGCCGGTGCGCCGTAATTTGTTGAAGGAGGAATTTACGCATGGCTTATACAATCAGTGACGCATGTATCGCGTGCGGAGCTTGCACGTCGGAATGTCCCGTTGACGCGATTTCCGAGGGCGATACCTATTCTATCGACGCCGATAAGTGCATTGACTGCGGAGCTTGTGCGAGCGCTTGCCCTGTAGACGCTCCGACCGAAGGTTGATTGTGCGGAATCAAGAGAACATGTAAGCGGCCGTTTCACATAAGCGAAGCGGTCGCTTTTGTAACTGCTCAAACCCTGAACGATCATTGCAATGAGTTGAGATAATATGTCAACGCATGCAAGCTGTCGCTCAAATGTACGTTTTCGAGAGCTACGCTGTCCGGAACATTCAAGTCGACGGGCGCGAAATTCCAAATGCCCTTCACCCCGCCCGCCGTCAACTTGTTCGCCGCGCTCTGCGCGCTTGTCGCGCCCGTCGTAATCACGCCTATGTCCGGAAGCTGTGCTTTCAAATACGCGTCGAGCGCGTCGAAATTCAATATCTCGACATTGTTGACGCGCCGGCCGATGATCTCAGGCTTCACATCGAACATGGCCAGTATCGAAAAGCCCGTTTCATAATTGTGTATATAATTTGCGATAGCCTGTCCCAAATTGCCCGAACCGACGATGACGATGCTGTAAGCCCTGTCTATGCCGAGGATAATCCCTATTTGCCTGTGCAAACTCTCGACGTTATAGCCGTAGCCCTGTTGTCCGAAACCGCCGAAATTATTCAAATCCTGCCGTATCTGCGATGCCGTGTAACCGATCAGTTTGCTGAATTCACCGGATGATATCCTATCTGCGCCCTGCCCTTTCAATTCTTCGAGGTATCGCCTGTATTTGGGCAGACGTTTTATCACGGCTTTAGAAACCTTGATATGATCTTTCATATTGAGCTCCCGCAACTATGGGTATTGTGGCTGCCTACATCAAAAGTATAGCACCTGCTCCGCGCGCGCACAAGCGAAAAATTCGGCAAAGCGTACGCCGGGTATTCGCGCCGGCGACACTCGTGCAAAAAGCCCGGCGGAAAACCGGGCGGCGTGTCGGGCATGTATATTAATATTATTGTCGTATCGTATGTATTGTATGTAAGAACACGCTCGTACGCTGTACGCGAATTGACGCTGTATAATGTGACGGCAAACTTATTGCGCAAACGGGTTCAATACACGTTCGCAAGCTCCGGGCATGCGTACCCCGTAGTCCTGCTGCGGAGCAGTTTATTTGCGAATTTGCTCATCCACATATCGGACGATGTCCCCGACGCTTTGGAAATTCTCAGCGTCTTCATCGGGAACCTCTATATCGAACTCATCCTCGATCGCCATGATTATCTCCACCGCGTCGAGCGAGTCGGCTTCCAAGTCTTTCATTAGGTGCGTGTCCATTGTAATGACCGCCCCGTCAGCCTGTAACTGCTCTATAATGATTTCTTTTATCTTTTCGAACGTCATAGCCGATACCTCCACATTTTCGTGCAAACAGTCTTTAACAAGCTTTATTCCTAATCCATTATAATGGACGTAGTCGGGAACTGCAATATAATTTTAAAAAAAAACATTATTTGTAACTACTCAAACCCCACGTGATTTTTGCCCATCCCGGAACCTGAGAGCTGAGTTGCCTTTTTCCCGCGGCTTTAGCCGCAATGGGAAAACGGACAGCCGTGCTGTCTTCCTCACGTAGCTTCGAGTACGTTCCGGGGAGCCAAATCAGCTCTCAGAACCCGGCCTGAATAAAACTGACGCGGCGTTTGAGTAGTCTTGATTTGACTTTTTAGTTGTAGTTACCGTTATTTCAACCGAACATTGTCTATCAGCCGCGTTTTGCCTACGCGCGCCGCGACGGCGCATATAATTTCTCCGTGATCGCCGTCCGGCGGACGCATCGTTTTCGCGTCGACGATCTCCGCGTATTCAAGCGCTATCGACGGGATCTTGGACAAAAGCTCGCCTATATGCCGCTCTATACGCCGAATATCGCGTTCACCCTCATCGAAAAGTCTCGAAGCCTCGGACAGCGCTTTGCAGATGTACGCGGCGTCCGCGCGTTCCTCGTCATTCAGATAGGCGTTGCGTGAACTCATCGCGAGACCGTCGGCTTCCCTTATGACAGGCATGCCTACTACCTCGACGTCCATATTCAAATCCAAAACCATCCGCTTGATCACAGCCAATTGCTGCGCGTCCTTTTGGCCGAAATACGCCCTGCGCGGATACGTTATATTAAAGAGCTTCGATACGACCGTGCATACGCCGCGAAAATGGTTCGGTCTCCGCGCGCCGCAAAGCCCCTCCGTCAGTACAGACATGTCCACGTAGCTATGGAATCCGTCGGGATACATCTCCCGCGCCGACGGGTTGAAGACGACGTCGACCGATGCGCGCTCGCACAGCTCGGAGTCCTTCGCCATATCGCGCGGATAGCTGCCGAAGTCTTCGTGCGCTTCGAATTGAATCGGATTGACGAATATGCTCACCACCGTGCGGTCATTTTCGGAAACGGCTTTTCTCACCAAGCTCATGTGCCCTTCGTGCAAAGAACCCATTGTGGGAACGAGTCCCGCAGAAAGCCCTTCGGCCCGAAACGCCGCAGCCGCAGCCTTCATTTCCGATACCGTGCGTATAATCTCCATGTATCAGTCACGCGCCTTATATTGTCGCGTCAGCTCGCTTATAACGGTCTCGTCCATCTTGAACGTATGCTCTTCCGCAGGGAACAGGCCGCTTTCTGTTTCTTCGATATAGCTCCGAAACGCGTTCTTCATCATGCTCCCGACGTCGCAGTACCTCTTCACGAATTTCAGTTTGGCGCCCTGAGATACAGTCAGCATATCCTGATATACCAAGACCTGTCCGTCGCAGTCCTTGCCGGCGCCTATCCCTATAGTGGGGATTGTCAAAATTCCCGTGATCAGCGCGGCGAGTTCGGCCGGCACGCATTCGAGCACGATTGAGAAAGCCCCCGCCTTTTCGAGGGCCAAGGCGTCCGATATCAGCTTTACAGCCTTGTCCTTCTCCTTGCCCTGCACTTTGAAGCCGCCGAGCGCGCGTATGGACTGCGGCGTCAGCCCCAAGTGACCCATCACGGGGATAGAGGCCGCGGTCATGGCTTCGACCTGCGGACAGAACTCCGCGCCGCCCTCAAGCTTTACGGCGCCGGCGCCGGTTTCTTTCATCAGGCGACCCGCGTTTGTCAGTGCCTCCTGTACGGATACCTGG
Organism: Eubacteriales Family XIII. Incertae Sedis bacterium; assembly: GCA_031266025.1. Lineage (GTDB taxonomy): Bacteria > Bacillota > Clostridia > Peptostreptococcales > Anaerovoracaceae > JAITLA01. The sequence goes on along the minus strand of JAISBV010000099.1, from coordinate 14,940 downwards.
TACGACATAAATGGCATATCCGCGACTACCAACGCGTTTTCGCATCCCCTTACGACCGCCTTGGCGTGATGGATCATTTCATCCATGGTCACAGGCAGCGTGCTGTCGTAGCCGAGCATCACATTGCCCAAGGAATCCCCGACAAGCACGGCGTCGATTCCGCAGGAATCCATCAGCTTGGCCGTTGAATAGTCGTAGGCCGTAAGCATTGTGATTTTTCCGCCCTTTGCTTTTTTCTCCCGCAGGGAGATCGCAGTATTATTCATTTGTCAATTCCCTTTCAAGAGCCCCGTAATCCCTCGAAGGATGTTTTACCTTCGCGATTCGAAGCAATTCTTTCGATAAGGCCGCGTAAAGCCCGCGCAAGGGTTCGTCGAGACAGGCCAAATGATTTCTGACCGTTTCGGCGTCGCCGCGCTCAACAGGCCCCGTCAGCGCGCTTATCGCGTCGTTTGCGTATATGTTTTCCGCGTTGGAGAAGAAGAGCTGTCTTGACGCTTCGCGGATAAATTCCCTGTCCGGCCCGCAGGAAGACAAAAGCTCCGTACCCGCGTTAACGAGGGCCACGACGAAATTCGTCAGGAATACCGCGCCCGCGTGATACAGACCTTTTCTGTCGTCCTCTATTGTCTCCGCCGGGTTGCCGAGGGAACGAAAGAACGCCGTCATGCCGGCGGCGGCCATTTCTTCGCCTTCAACCGTGAACGAGACCGCGTGCATATACCTGTGCGACTCCCATTTGCTGTTGACGGCGGCCAAGGGGTGGATGGACAGCGCCGCCGCTCCAAGCTCCGCTATGCCGCCGAATACGCGCGACGACAGCGCTCCGCTGCAATGGCATATATATTTTTCGCGTATGTCCGTCTTATTCAAGACGCCCCAAACATCCTTTATGGCGCCGTCGGGCACTGTTACGAATATTACGTCGCTGCGTTCGGCCAGTTCGCGAACGGAGCCGTAGTCCGCAGATCCCGTAAACCGCGCGGATTCAGCCGCGTTTTCCCTGTGCGCGCTGAAATAGCCGACCACTGTTTGCCCGCGCTCCGTCAGATATTTACCGAGCGCGGTTCCAACCTTGCCCGCGCCGATAAAACCAAAATTTCCGATGTTCCGCATGTCTGTCCCTCCGATGTATTAGACAATTATACAGCAACGGAGGAATACAGTCAAATATGCCGGCGCCATATTTATAGGGTTATTACTAAAAGACTGTAACTGCTCAAACGGACTATCGCGTGAAGACGGTTTTTCCGCCCAATATAGTCTGCTCCGCCTTCAGCTCAAGCATACGCTCGGGCTCATCGTCGACGGCTGTCGGGTCGATATTCGTGACGACTATGTCCGCGAGCTTGCCGGGTTCCAGGCTTCCTTTATTGTGTTCATCGAATGTGAAATACGCGCCGGCCGCCGTATACGAATACACCGCCTCACGGGCCGTGATCCGTTCCTTCTCGCCGCACGACATGTCGCTCGCCGTCTTTCTCACCATGGACGCGTACAGGATCACGCTCGGATCGAGCACGGTCACGGGCGTGTCGCTGCCGTTCGCGACTATGAGGCCGCCGTCGAGCAGTGAACGGAACGGGAAGGATTGAGACACGAGTTCCTCGCCGTAGTTCCTCGTGATCGTATCGCCGAAATAATAGAGAAAGCCCGGATGCATGAGAGGCATGACGCCTTCCTTGATTACGCGCTCAACGAGCGGCGGATAGCAGAACGAGCAGTGTTCTATCCTGTGGCGCGCGTCCTTTCGCGGCAGCCTGCCCTGCGCCTTTTTGTACGCGTCGAGGAACATGGTGACGGCGACGTCGCCTATGGCGTGGCCGGACAACTGCTGTCCGTTCGAATGCGCTTCCCATACCATGTCGTCAAGCTGCTCTTGCGTATAGTAGGTTATACCCGAGTTTCCGTCAAACCTGCTCGGCGTCGACATCCTCGCCGTGCCCGCTCCGGCCGTGCCGTCGAGTACGATCTTGCGCCCTTGAAATCTGAGCAGATCGTCGCCGAAGGGCAGCGGAATGCCCGCGTCCATGAATTTGCGGTACATGGGTTCGAGCAAATACGCGGCGATTCTGACAGTTAAGCCCTTGTTCTTCAAAAGCTTGTCCCAAGCGCCGAAATATTCTTTAGGGGCGTCGAATGCGCCCATATCGGTCGTGCTCGTCACGCCGAACGAATTGTATATGCCGCTCATGCGCTCCATCAGCTTGGACAGGCGCTCCGCGTCTATGGGCGGTATGACCTCCTTCATGGCGTTGAAGGCCGATTCGCACAGTCTGCCCGTCAGCTTGCCGTTTTCGCGCACGATCTCGCCGCCCGCGGGATCCGGCGTGTCGGTTCCGTAGCCGCGCGCCGCCATGGCCCGTGAATTGGCGAGACCGACGTGCTGGCATACGCGCGCCACATAGACCGGATTGTTCGGAAACGCGGCGTCGAGAGCTTCGATTCTCGGTTCCTTCCCCTCGGCGAACAGCCCCTCGTCGTAGCCGAAAGCCTCTACCCATTCGCCGGCCGGCGTTTCGTCGGCCCGCGCCTTGATACGGGCGAAAAACTCGTCGTGCGATTTCGCGCCCGTCAAATTCACCTTCGACAGGCTGCTTGCGGTGAACAGGGGGTGACTGTGATTGTCATTGAATCCGGGCAGCGCGGTTTTCCCTCCGAGATCCGTTATCTCGGTATCGGGCCCCGTTACCGTCGCGAAGTCCTCGAACACTCCGACGCCGATGATCCTGCCGCCCTGCACGGCAAGCGCGGAAGCTTTGGGATTCTTACTGTCCATTGTATGGATATTCGCGTTCTTTATGACCAAATCCGCTTTGAACGACATATCTTTGCCTCCTCAATTTCACGCGCGCGCCCGCGCGCCCGCAGTTTGCGCAAAAATTTCCCGGCCGATATTTCTGTTTGCCATGTTCCAATATTAGCACGATTCGGAATACTTTGCAATGCTTTGCAACGCGGATTATATACTGACGAGCATTTAAAATTACAGTTCAGAGGTTAGTTGCGAAATAAGGCATTACACCTTTAGAATTCAAAAGGATGTCATTCCGAGCCTGTCCCGCTTGTACCGGCTGCCTTGGGCCGGTGGAATCCAAAAATACCATATGGATTCTGGGATAAACCCGGAATGACAGAAAAAGTATCATGCCCGGCATACCTGTGAACTGTACCACTTTCACAAAAAAAACACAAGGAAAACAAAAAAACGACTTGTTAAATTCGAGTAATGCGGGTATAATTTAAGCCAATAGGGGATAATTCCTCGAAAGATCATAAAAAACCGAATATTGCAAGTTACTGTTCCTTCTGAGCGCTGCGCCTATCCCCATTCGCGAAGCGCCCGGGCTGAAATGCCCGCAGGGCCGGTTTACAGCCGGCCTTCGCGGAACGGATCTTATGATCCGTATCCGTATAAAAAGAGTGTGAACAGTCGGATTGTCTGTAATTGTATATACATATCCGACCGCTGTGCGCCTGTTCCCGTTTACGCAGTAAACGGGAACAGGCGCCATGCGATAACTTCCCCCGCTTTAGCGGGGCAGAAGTTTACCGCCACGCTCTTTTGTGTTCTCCGAAACGGAGGACGGGAAGGAACACGGCGGTTTTTGTTTTGTCCGAAACGCCGCAATTGATCCATTTGTGACCGCCGCGCAAACCGCGCGCGTCAATATATATGATCCGTGTATCACTCTGAAGCCCGTACGCCTAAAACCGAAAAACGGTCACGGACGCGGGCCGGGGCAAGGCCGGAAACAGCCTTGTCTTCCGAGGGATCGTCCAAACGGCGATTCCGAATCGACGAAGGAGTTCCCATAGGGGAACCGAACTGCAGGAAGGGGGTTGATAGGCAGCGCTCAAAAGGCGAGGGGGCCGAGCGCGCGGATTGAAATATCCGCACGGACATTTAAGCAAAGGCTTGCCGCGTCAAGGCTTCGAAAGAAATCGCCGAAGCGGTAAGTCCACAGTCAACGGTCGCACAAAGCGGCCCGGTAATAGATCAAGATATTTGATCAGAAAATGGAGGCAAAAGGATGCAAAATACGTTATTACAAAGGCGCGTACTGTCGGCAGTTACGATATTGGCGCTCATCGTCTCGCTGTTCGCGTGGACGGCGGCGACGGCGCCGGCGACCTACGCGGATGTTCCGGGAGACGCCGTGCCCTACACGGGCCAGACGGCGCAGGGCGACTACACTATTTCCACGGCCGCGCAGCTCGCGGAGCTTGCGAGCGTGGTCAACACGACGGCGCCCGTGGGCAGTTCCGCCGTGTACAGCGGCAGCAATTTCTACCTTATCAACGACATCAACTTGGCGAACAGCGATACCTACGGCAGCCTGTCTTGGACGGGCGGCACAGCGTGGACGCCCATAGGCGGCGCGGGCTCTGTTTCCACCGGAGTTCCGGCGACCAACAGCTTTGCGGGAACTTTCAGCGGCTACAATTCCGGCAGCTCTGCTACATACAATACTTACACAATCAGCGGCCTGAATATTCCCGACAGCGCGTTTAGCAGCACCGCCAACTACGGCGGCTACGGACTCTTCGGCTATGTAGGCGTCGGCGGCGCGATCATGCATCTGACCGTATCCGGCACGGTTGCAACCACAAAGAGCATCAACGTCGTCGGCGGCATCGTCGGCTACTCCAACGGCACGCTGTACAACCTGCACAATGAGGTGAACGTCAGCGTAAACAACTCCGGCGCGTCTCAGGCCGGCGGCGTGGCCGGCACGGTCGAGAACAACGGAAGCACCGCGATATATGTGCAGTACTGCTCAAATGAAGGAACGGTACTCGGTCGCGGACGCGTCGGCGGCATCGTCGGCGCGGTCTATTGCGCGAACGTAGGCGGCGTCGTTGTGGACAATTGTTTCAACGAAGGCAATCTCACTACGGTAGGCTCGACGCAGAAGTCCTATACGGGCGGCATCGTCGGCTACTGCCGAGGCTATATCACGAATTCCTACAGCATAGCGTCGCTCGAGACGAGCGGCGGGCACTATATGGCCGGCATAACGGGCATACTGCAGGGCAGCGGCCCGCAGGCGGCGCTCTCGAACGCCTACTCTTACTCCTTGTTCAACGATGCGAACGCAAGCTATGACCGCTTTCTGTTTGCCTCAACGGACAACAGCAATACAATGCCCATCGCGAACGCTCTTTGGGTAAACACAAACAGCGGCAGCAACGCCCCGTGGGAAAACGGCGATTATAACAACGTTACCATCACGCAGCCTAACGGAACGGGGTCGTCGGGTTGGGGCAGTTGGACGGACGTCGGTTTCTTCGCTTCCGGCACTACACCGACATACGATTACACGAGTAAAACCTTGGCGAGCGTCTATACGGCCGGAGCGGCGGCGAACGAGGACAATCAGACTGCGCTGACGATTCTAAATTCCACTTCATCCATCGTTACCGCTTCGGGAACGGTCAGCGTCGCGGGAGCGTTCGAGCAGATCAGTGGCGCGTATCCGAGCCTGATATGGCAGAGAACCCCCGACATCATCGGTGAGACTCCGGGAACTCCGGGTACGCTCGACAGTGACGACGCGACGCAGATATTCCTTGACGGCACATTGACGCCCGGCACGGGCACAGGTACGCAGGCGGATCCCTATGCCGATCTGTCCGCCGCGCTTGGCGCCCTTGCGACCGGCCGAACCGTTATCTATGTTGTGGGGCAAGTCAGCATTTCGGATGATACAACTGTAACATCAAGCGTCGCCGGCGCGACGATCAAACGCAGCAGCACGTACAAAGGCTACCTCTTTAATATCAGCGAGGATACCTTGACACTGAGCAATATTATCGTTGACGGCAATATCGCGCATATCGGCGCGGGCAACTCGCTAATTTATATGACGGGCTCCGACGCCGAATTGGTTCTCGGGAGCGGCGCCGTGCTGCAGAACAATCTCGCGGGTCAGGGCGGCGCGATCTACGCAACGGGCGCCGGCATGATTACGCTTGACGGCGGCACGATTCAAAACAACATAGCGTCCACGAACTTGACCACCGGCGCGCCTGACGCTTACGGCGGCGCGATCTATTTGGATAACGGCGGAACCGCCATTATAGAGTCCGGGCTGATCACGGGCAACAAGGCGACCTCGCATATCGGCGCCGGCTCGGCTTACGGCGGCGCGATCTACATCTCCGACGGCAACGTCGAGATGTCAGGCGGCACGATCTCGGGCAACAGCGTTGACGGCGGACTGAATCCCTCCGGCGGCGGCGGCGTGTATGTCGGCGACATATTTACCGGCGGCGGAGATTCCGAATTCAGGTTGGACGGCGGCACGATCTCCGGAAATACGGCGTCCGAGGGCGGCGGCGTGTATGTCGCGTCCGACGGAGAATTCGCGATGTTCGGCGGAAGTGTCACAGGTAATACGGCGGAAACGACGCTGACCGGAGGAACGGCGGCGGGCGGCGGCGTGTACATAGAGGCGGACGGCGAGTTTGATATGGAAGACGCCTCTGTGCTCTCAGGTAACACGGCTGTGGCGACGGGAAGCGGTTCAACTGCGCTCGGCGCCGGCGTGTACGATGCGGGCTCGTTTTCGATTGAGCCTGATTCAAGCGGGAACTTCACCCTCGCGGATGTTGTATACCTTACGGACGGAACATACATTAGTGTTGCTGCGACGCTTGCCAATATAACCGGCAGCATCACCGTGCAGTGCGCAAGCCCGGCTGATGAAGTTCAGGTTGCGGCCGGAAGCGGGTATACATTGACGCAAAATGATGTTAATAAGTTTGCGTATTATCAGGATTCATGGTCGTTCTACTTGGATAGCAATGGGATATATATTGAGGAATAAGTTTTTTCTCCGATATGGAGCCGCCTTTCTTTTGAGGCGGCTCCATCTTTTGGTGTGTTCTTAAACATCACAGGTGGTTAATATTACAAAATGAGAGAGAAACGATTTTATAATATGCGCTACGGAATCGTTGGCATGTTGATTTTCTCAATGCTATTTGGTATGTTTGTTTTTCTTCCGGCGAACACCGTTGCAATTGGGAACCTTGATGCTGTCTACATGAGCACGTATGTCGGCCAAGGGTCTGATGCAAACAACGGTTCTGCGAGTAGCCCTGTAGCAACTTTTACGAAAGCAAAAGAGTTGCTTGCATACAACGGCACTATATATTTGGATGTGAGTTCTGACTGTATTAGTACTAACACAGAAACGTGGTCATTGGGTTCAGAATACGGTTCTGCAAAAATTGTGCTTTCGCGTGAAAGTTTTAAGTCTAATTCGTATACGGGCGGGATTATACTTTTAGCCCGAAACACTACTCTGTCTTTAGAGAACATAACCTTTGATTTCAGTAATTGCAGCGGCTTGGAAAATCTCGAAGCATTGTTTTCCTTATATAACACGGGCGCGAAGTTGGTTATCGGTTCCGGAACGAAGATTATATGTCCAACCGATATCCCGCTCATAAATGATTCGAGAACACAAGCAAACAGATCTGTAACCATTCACGAAACTGCTAATATTGTTAACGGGGTAATAAAAAAATCAGAAAACTCATCTTTGGGAGTAATTGACAGTAGGCCATCCGCCCCCACTGTCACCCAACTCTCCCCTCCAACACTTTCCGGCTCGGTCATAACAACCACAAGCGCCATTACATTGGCGGCGCCGAGTTTGTCGTCTGAGGATTCGAGTGCGGCATTGCAGTATCAAATATCCTCAACGGGCAGTGACAACGGCTACGGCGCTTGGCAGACAAGCCCGACGTTCGAAGGGTTGACGCCCGATACGGACTATTGGTTCAGGGCGCGCTACGTTGCGGGCAATACAAGCGATTGGAGCGATTCGGAAGTCTCCGCGCCCGTTATGATCAAAACAGCCGCAATCGGTGATGCCGACCCGGATACAACGAGCCCCGGCGCTATAGACGCAGCGGCGGGATGGGGCGGCACGGTGACGAATGAAGCCGACGGCCGATATACTGTCACAGCCACGGCGGCCGGCTACGTTATCGACGAGGTCTGGGTGGACGGCATCAAGCTTCCGTCTGTCGGCGTACAGGGCCAAGCGGTCTATACAACCCGGTCGGCGCCGGCCAGCAGCGTTTTTGCGACATTTGCGCATACAATAAATTTTCCTGACCCGGCCAACGGCACGCTCTCCGTTGTCCGGGTAGGCAGCGACGCTGCCGTTCAGAGCGGAGATATAGTGCGCGACGGCGAAGTACTGCGCATTACGGCGGCGCCGGCCAACGGTTATGAGCTTGAGACGCTTAACGCAGAAGGGCTTGTTCCGACAGGCGATGCGAACGAATATACCGTGCTCGCCAAGCGCGGTGAAGCCGCGCCGAGCATAACGGCAAGCTTTGTATTGGCGGCTTCGGCGCAAAAATACACAATAACTGCGTTCAGCTATACGACCGGCAACGCGTCCGTATCGCAGACCGAAGCGGAAGCAGGCGAAACCGTCATAATCACGGTGACGCCGGCCGGCGGCTACAAGCTTAAAAGCAATGAACTGTGGATCATATCTGCCGCCATGGATGGCAATGCTTTCGCGGCGACGGCGGCGGACGAAAATACATACAGCTTTGTTATGCCCGCGTATGACGTCAGTGTGTACCTGCGCTCCGGCGCCTCCGGGTTTGAGCCCCTGCCTACGGGCGGGCCCGAGCGAGACGCCGACGGTTACTACCTCTTTGACGGCCCCGAGGATATCGTATGGCTGTCCGAGCAGGTATTGTCCGGGAGCAGCGAGATCGACGCGCGCCTTGTAAAAGACATCGACCTGAGCGGCGTAACGGATTACAACCCGATAGGCTACAGTCTCTATGAGTTCGGCGCATATTTTCTTAGGGAGCAATTCTATTCCTACAACGGAACATTTGACGGCGACGGGCATACGATCAATGTAGATATAGGCCCGACCGGCAACCGGCGCGCGCTGTTCGCGCAGATCGGATCGGGCGTCGTCAAAAACCTGACGGTAACGGGCAGCGTAAGCGGCGGAACGCCGCCGAATCAAGACGGACGTTCGATTCAGGTTACTCAGTCACAACAAGCCACAGGCGGTATTGCGGCGGCGGGCGGTTCCTTCTATAACTGCGCCTTTATCGGAACGGTCAACGGGTACGGCAATACGGGCGGTATCGTCGGAACGACCTCGGGCACGGTCGAAAACTGCCGCGTCGAGGGCGAAATCATAAACGGCAGCGGCATTGTCGGATACCTCAGTTCCGGCATCGTTTCGAACTGCGTAAACAAGGCAAACGTATCCGGCGGCAGCAATGTCGGCGGCATCGCCGGCGACATCCACTCCGGCATCGTTTTGAACTGTGTAAACGAAGGCGACGTATACGGCGTTACCAATGTCGGCGGCATTGTCGGCTCTTTTATGAATGTCAACGGCGCTGTTACGAACTGCGTGAACAAAGGCAATATATCCGGACTTGGTAACTATAACAGAGCCATCGGCGGCATCGTCGGCATGACGTCGCACGGAAGCGTCGGCGCTTCGGTAAACTACGGCGCCGTTACAGGCGGCTACGACGTCGGCGGCATCGTCGGTCTTCACAATTTGACGGGCACGCTGTCTCTGAACATGAACTTCGGCGCCGTCACTGCCGAGTCGCATTCCGCGGGCGGCGTTGCGGGCAGCGTCGCTTCAAACGGATTCGTCAGTGAAAACTATAACGGCGGCGCGGTAAGCGTCGCGTCTGCGGGTGAAGACGGCTTCACGGGCGGTCTTATCGGCTATTTCGTCGGCTCGTATTCGGACAACTCGGGAGCCCATTACGGCGAGGCGCGCGGCAACTACAACACGGGCGCCGTCAGCGGAGCTTCGGGCGCTATAGGGCCCGTTTTCGGCCTTTTCAATGAGGACAACGCGGGTCTGATCTCCGATAACTACTACGCGTTTCTCGGTCTCGACGGCATGGGCGCCGAGGTCAACTCGGCGAACTCGTCCTATGTGGCCGCTATGCTCGCGAAGATGCTCGCGGCGGCCGGTCTGCCCGATGAGATCAAATACAACGAGGGCGGCTATCCCGTGCCCGAAAGGCTGTGGGACGGCAGCGACGGCGAAGCGCCGGAGGTTCCCGTCATTCCCATAGAGCTAAGGCTTGCCTTTAACGTAACGCCGGCGAACGCGAGCGTGGAGCTGCGAGACACGGGCGGCGAGATTGTCGCGCCTTTCGAGCCCGGCGGCAAGGTCTACTTCGTTGCGCAGGGAACATACTCTTATGAAGCCGGCGCGCCGGGCCGTGAGAGCCTGAGCGATACGGTCTATGTAGGCGCTTCGCGCACTGTTACATTGGCTCTGCGTCCGGATGATCCCGAATATGAACCGGGGCACGACAAGGCGCGTCCGAGCTTCGGCGTCTACATCACAAGCCGCGACGGCGCGACGGGTACGCAAATAGGCAACTGGAACTACGACGCGGTCAAGCAGACCTATGTGGACGAAAAAGGCGACGAGGCTGCGTTTATCACGGACTTCACGAAAGATGGCAGGAGTCCCATCGTCTACTCGGGCGTTGACATGAAACCTGACGCGCGTCTCGGCGTCGTGAAGAAGGGCATACTTTCGGACGACATCATCGCGTACTACAACGCGAACAACGGCGCGTACCCCGACATAACGGGCGAGAACTACGCGGGTTTCGGTATGAAGGCGGCTACGAATTCACAGCCTTCGGAAGACCCCTACACGAGCAACGACCCGCGCTACCCCGGCAAATGGGCGCTGCCCGCGGCCTTTGACAGTTTCGCGGGCATGACGCGCTACTACTACGAGGACTTCCTTATCGGCAAAACCGACTGGGGCGGAGTGGAGGAGTATAAGGCGGAGCTAAAATCGCTCGGCGACGGTACGCCCGTACCGGCCGTCATAGCAATAACTAGCTACAACGACCGCGTTGTACGTCTTCCGAAAGAAGTCGTCGGCACTGATTTGGAGATCAGCAACGGCAGCGAGCTGAATGCGGCGATCAAATATCTTCTTGATCACGCGGACACGGAACGCGCCCTGCGCAACTTCGAGGGTATGCGCGAGGATATCTATTCACTCAGCATGGGCGTTGCCGGCTCGCGTCCTCTCGGCGGAGACGGCAGTTACTACATCGGTTCCGTATGGATCACGCCGCCCTACAAGACCATAGCGACGAGCGTAACGGGCGGCAAGGCGAGCATCGTGCTGACGGGCGAAGTGGACTCCTTCCGCGCCGCCGCGGGCGAGACGGTCAGTTTTGCCGTAAGCACATTGGCGAGCGAGTTTGAGGTAAAGGCCGGCGACGCCGTTTTGACGCCCGTTGACGGCGTCTACAGCTTCGTTATGCCGGACGCGAACATAAGGATAGCCGTGACCCTATCCGGCGACGGAAGCGGCGGCGATCCGGGCGACGACGAGACGCCGGCGGTGACCGTACCGAACGGCACGCTGTTTAAGGCCGGCGAGGCGCAGGATTTCGCGCTGATCATAGCCAAGGATCATAAGCTGTTCGCGAGTCTCGAATTGGGCGGCAATGAGTTGGTATTGGATACGGACTATACAGTAGAAGAAGGCAGCACGGTCATAACTGTATCCAAATCCTACATGGACAGACTGCCCGTCGGAAACTACACGCTCACCGCCTTATTCCTCGACGGCGGCAGCATAGAACAGAGTTTCTCGGTCGAAACCGATCCGACCTTCTACATAGGCGTTGACCCCGGCATAACGGGCGGAACGGTAACGGCAAGCCCGACAAGTGCCAAGGCCGGTGAGAGCATCGCATTGACGGTCTACACGCAGACGGGTTACCGTCTCGTGCCGAACAGCCTGAAATGGGACGGCAGGCCGCTCAACGCGGATGCGAAAGGCGAGTACGGCTTCACGATGCCGGCTTGGAACGTTAAGCTGACGGTCGACTTTATCGCGGTCGAAACGCCCGCATCCACGCCCGAACAGGGGGCTGAGGACGACGCGTTCAAAGAAGGCATAAAGGGCTCGGGCGACATCTACGCGGGCGTCTGGGACGGCAAGAGTCTCGACCTGCGTTGGTTCGATCCCGACAAGAGCACGTACACGATCAACACGCCGGCCGAACTCGCGGGTCTCGCGGCCCTTGTGAACGGGCTCTATAACCGCGAGATAGACACCGTGGCCGGCAAGGCGAGCTATATACACATCAACACGGGGCTCGGCGACGCCGACGGGCCGCAGGGCAACAACAAAGCCACGCCGACATACCACTACGGGGATTTCGACTTCGCGGACAAGACAGTCTACCTCGGCAGGGATATAGACATGGGCAGGAACAACAACTATATGCCGATAGGCGGCCAGTACCTTATGGCGCGAAACAACAGCGATACGCGCGTGGACGCGAGCTTTAACGGCGTATTCGACGGAAGAGGTCACCGCGTCACTATCTACGCGGACAGGCACGTCTCCAACGGCAACTTCGGCGACGGCAGCTCAGTCGGTCTTATCGGCCGTCTCGGCAACCACGACAACGAAGGCGCGAAGGTAAGCGGACAGGCTGTAAAGAACGTGGCCGTGTACGGCTCAGTGCGCGCGAACCGCTCCGTAGGCGGCGTCGTGGGCAAGATAGGCAAGAACATCGGCGGCGCGACGATAGAAAACTGCGCGAACTTCGCGAGTATAAGCTCCACGGACGCGAAGGGCATAGGCGGCATAGTCGGAGCGGCGTGGAACGGCGGCATAATCCGTAACTGCTACAACGCGGGCACGGTGAACGGCACGCACACGAATCCCGCAGGAGGCATAGCGGGCAGCGTCGAAATACCCATCGAAAACAGCTACAGCTACGGCATAATTACGGCGCCTTCGGGCTACGCCATGGGTCTCGGCACGAACAACGGCGGCGCCCCGGTTCCCGTAAACAGCTACTACCTCACGGACAGCGCGAAGGACGGCGGCTGGTATTCGAGCGGAAGCGCCGACAACTCCGGCGAACGCACGAGCGACTACATGAAGTCGGACGAATTCGTAACGCTGCTCGGCAGCGGCTTCGTCAAAGACACAAACAATATCAACAGCGGCTATCCCGTGCTGAGATGGCAAGGCGGTTCCGCAGTGTCGCCGCCGCAGGCGGCGCCCGAAGACGGATCAAAGCCGACAGTCAGCGTACCCTCGACGACGATGGTCAAGGACGGCGAAGCGATTACGGTCGTGGATGCTCCCGACAAGGATAATCCCATAGGCGGCGGCGAAGCCTCGCGCCTTGTCGTAAACGTCGACACAGGCGGAGAGAGCGTAAGCAAGATCACGGCAGAGATGCCCGCGGAGTTCGTGAAGCAGGCGTCCGAAAGCAAGTCCGACATAGAGATACGCTCCGAGGTCGCGAGCGTGCTTCTGCCCGAAAAGGCCGTGGCCGAACTTGCCGCGGGCGGCAAGGACATATCCGTCAAAGCCGAGAAAGCCGAAACAGCGAACACGTATATCTTTACGGTCGAGTCGGACGGCAAGTCATTGCCAACCGTCGACGGCGGCATAAAGGCCGCCATCCCCGCAAAGGACGCGGGTCTTGGCACAGTGGCCGTACTTGTACACTCCGACGGCACATCCGAGATCATCAAGAAGTCCGTTATCATAGAAGACGATCTTCTCGTGCCCCTCTCGGGTTCGGCAACGATCAGGATAGAGGACAGATCCAAATCCTTCTCCGACGTGACGGAAGGGTCTTGGTACGCGGACGCGGTCAGCTTCGCTGCGAGCAGAGAGCTCTTCAACGGCACGTCCGAAACAGAATTCAGTCCGAACGCGTCCATGACGCGCGCCATGCTCGTCACGGTGCTTTACAGGCTCGAGAACGAGCCCGTCTCGACGGGCGAGAGCTTCTCCGACGTAAGCGCGGACAAATACTACGCGAACGCCGCGGCGTGGGCGTCCGAGAACGGCATAGTGACGGGCATAGGAGACGGACTCTTCGCTCCTAACGCCGAGATCACGCGCGAACAGCTTGCGGCCATACTTTACCGCTACGCCGGCGCGCAGGGTATGAACGTATCGGCAAGAAGCGACGTCACGTCCTTCCCCGACGCGAAAGACGTATCATCATGGGCCGGCGACGCCCTCTCCTGGGCCGTAAGCGAAGGGATCATAACGGGCCGTTCGAATATCGTGAGCACGGAGCTTGCCCCGAAGGGCACGGCCACCCGAGCCGAGGTCGCGGCCATGATCATGAGGTTTATAGAGAAGACGGCAAAAATGTAAGTTTTGGTTTGACCCGGTTTTGAACCGTGTTCGGATTGACAGGGGCGCGGCGCCGATTGGCGCCGCGCCTTTGCTTTCGATTTTGGCAAGTATATTATCCCATTCTTTTCCCGAGAATTTATCCTTATCCGCGAATTGATATTCTAAAAAACGAGATGTAATTTTGCAGCCCTAACTACAGAAAAACTACAGATTACTATGCTATTCTTTTTAAGAGGTGATGCACTTGTCTATACGAATTTTGCTTGTCGAGGACGACGAGAATATTTGCAATACCGTTAAAGCCTTTTTATCCGACGCGGGATATAAGGTAGACGCTTGCGCCGACGGCGACGAAGCATATGCTGAATTCTATGAGAATACATATCAACTTGTCATCCTTGATATTATGCTGCCCGGTATGAGCGGTTACGAACTGTTAAGGGAGCTTCGCAAAATTAACAATACTCCCGTTTTGATGATGACAGCCCTTTCCGATTATGAAAATGAAATCATGGCTTTCGACGCGGAAGCGGACGATTATGTAACAAAACCCTTTAAGATACAACTGCTGCTGAAACGCGCGGAAGCTCTGTTGCGGCGCAGCGGAGCCTTGGCAAAGGAACTTCACTGCGGCAAGCTGACGCTTCTGCCTGAGGAATTCAAGGCGGTATATGACGACACGGAGCTGACATTGACACTGAAAGAATTTGAAATACTCATGCTGTTGGTTCGGAGCAAGGGCAGAACC
>JAISBV010000079.1 GCA_031266025.1 Eubacteriales Family XIII. Incertae Sedis bacterium | reverse complement strand
AATGGCGAGACCGCGTTGACCTTGCCGCCGTACTGCCCGCGGAACAGGCGCTCGTAGCTGTCCAAGCTGATGCGCGCCACGGATTCGTTCATGCGCGCCGCGTAATACACGTGATCGTTTTGAAGCGTGAAATCGAGCAGAGAGGCCAATTGCTCGCGCGTGATGTTCGCGGTTTTCAGCGGATTCTTGAATACATAGCCCGTCGTGACGTCGAGTCCCGTCAAATCCGACAATTCCCTCTTATCGGTTTCAAACGTGCGCATGGCGAGCGCCAAGTCCGCGCGCAGGGTTTCGGCCGACTTTTCGAGCCTGTCGACGTCCGCCTGTTTTGCCGTGCCGAGCAGTACGCGCGCCTTGTTTCGGCTCAGGTTTGTCTCGGCGGCGGCCAGTCGCTTCTCGACAAAGGAGATATTCTCCTGACCGATGTATACTTTCGTGAAGAGCTTGGCGGCGCGGCGCTTCGCGTCGTACACCAAGTCGGCTTTTTCGTGGTTGAGCGTCGTGATCTCTATCTGGAGCGTGAGCGGCGTCGCCGTGAGATCGTAATCCATGACGAGGTCGAGCTTCTCCGGAAATTTGAAGCTGAGCAAGGGCGTCCAACGGAATGTGGACATATTCTTCGCCTTCGCGCGCGCGCCCGCGACCGCTTCGTGATATTTTATCCCTTTCAGGACGATCTCGCTGCTCTTCTTCCTTATGGCCGTGTCGGCGGCGACGGCGAGGTTTTGCGCCTGTTCCATAACGAAAGGCTTGGGCGCGCCGGCAGCGAACGCCGTTTCCGGAGGCGCCGCCAAAGTCAAAAGCAGGGCGCAAATCGCGAAGCATATGATTGAGCGTTTTGCTTTTTTCACGTCGCGGCCCTCCTTTCGCTATTCCGCGCTGTACATAAAGAATCCGGGCGATGAAGCGCTTTCACAGTAGAACGTATACGTGAATTCATCGTTTTTGAATACATATATATGCATTTGGCGGTTCTCGTCGTAGGACGTCACCGTATACGCATCCTCGAATTCCCGCCTAAGTTCCATATCCACAGTCTCGATTTGCGCCATGGGCGACAAATTCGCGGCTACGGCGTCGGACATCGTGAGCCGGGTCTCTCCAAGATATGTCGCTTCTCCGAGCGCGGCGGCGACGTCGTTGACCGTGCTCATCTCCCTGCCGCCGAGCAGTATTGTGTCCGAGAGGACGTAGATTCGCTCTATCCGCCATTCCTCATCTACCGAGTCCGCGCCGCTCCGCGCCGAGTACACGGCGCCAATTTCATTCATATCCACGCAATACGAGACGTCTTCGGTATATGTAACGCCGGCGCCCGTATACATTTCGGCCGTCTCGGGCGCCGTCTTTCCGATAAATTCCTCGTATACGATGCTGTTCTTTCTGAAATGTCCCGAAAATATCTTGTTGCCGCCCGAGTTATAAAGGGCACCGGCGCCCTGTCTTATGCCGCTTACATGCTCGCCCTCATATTCCAATGTGCCCTCCGTTCGAAAATACGAACCGACGCCGTGGAACAGATTTCGTGAAAACGCGCCGCTGTACTGCACCGTACCGCTTGGGTAATAGGTCTCGCCCTGTCCCTCGTACATGCTGTCACTGAAGGCCCCCGAATACATGAGATTTCCTCGCTCGTCGTACAATTTGCCCTGACCGTTGGCGCGTCCTCCGCTGACGGCGCCGATGAACGTCTCCCTGTCCTCGGCGTCCAGTATACGCGCGTCGCCCTTGTAAAATTTTAACGCCGGCGATCTGTAATGATATGTCGGTATTGTGCTGTCCGCCGCGCCGATGCGCGGCGTCAGAGGCGACACGGCAAGCACATACCATACGCTTGCCACGCCGATAACCACCACGAGCGCGAAAGCCAAACGCTTACTGACAAGCCAACTTAAAACGGAATAATAATCTTTTTTGTGTCTCGGCTTGACGTCGAGCAGGCGCATGAAAAAACTTCGCAACACCGTAATGCCGCGCGTCGCCCAAAACGTCGGGCTGACGATGAGCCGCAGCATTGTCCAAAGCGAGGCCACACGCGCGCGCAAGGCGCCGAATATTACGTTCCACAGTTGGTTCATAAGATCATATTTCCTTTGTAACTACTCAAACGTCACGCCATTTTTACCCATCTCGGAACCTGATTCGGATTTCGGCCTTCTCACGTACTACTCTGTACGTTCCGAGGGCCAAAATCCGCCTCAGAACCCGATCTGAATAAAACAATCGCGACGTTTGAGTAGTTTTGATTGAAATATTCAAGCAGTAACCTCATTATTACCGATCCGCACCGAATATGCTGTAATTTATCGCATGAAAATCCGTCCGGTTGAACAGGCGCTCGCAGGCGAAGATATACTGTTTCGCCACGCCGTCGTCGGAACAATTCTTGAATATTTCCGAGAATATATTACGCGCGAGATAGAAATCATTCTTGTAATAAAGCCCTATGGCTTCTTGAAATTTGTCGTTGTATTTTTTTCTGATATCCTTTGTACTTTCACGATATACGTCCAACACCTCGTATAGTTTGATGTTGTGCTGTTCATCGGAGGATGCCACATAGCCTATATAGCGCGTCGACACGGTGTCCGCGAGGGTTTTCACGCACTTTTCGGTAACGATCAACTTGACGCCGAGCGCCGAAAGCCTTACGGAAAACTTCGCAAGGAGTCCGAGTTCATAAGACGACATAAACGTGACGGCCTGCGCATCCTTGCCCGTCACACCGTATTCGTAGTTGGCGCGGTGCAGGATAAGCAGGAATTCCGGCCTTGGCACGCCGGGCGGCGCGGCGGTCTCATCGGTCGCAAGCCGTATGCCCGTTCGTACGCCGTCGGCGCTTCCCCCGCGAAACAGCAGTCTGAAATCCGTCAACGAAAAACCCGCGGACAGGAATACCGCGCTGCCGTTTGCCGCCGCGTATATACCGTGAAACGCAGCAAAAACAAAGTCCAGAAAACGTCGTTCGTCAGCGCCTAAACGCTTCGAACCGTTCATAACGGTAGTGACCAAGCCTATATCGCCCTCGCCCTGCGCCGTATCGCCGTATTCTATCTCCATCAGGTTTGCGCGGTCAAGCAGCATATCGAGATCCTGCGGCATAAAGCGCCTGTAATTCTTCATCGCGACCATCATTTCATACTCGCGTATCGAGAGCGACATGCAGACTTCCTGAACAGCTTTCTGTATGCGTCCGGCTTCACCGAAAGCGAAGTTTTGCCCGTTCCATATGCGATTTGCTGTGATATCGCTCATCTGTTTGGGCAGACGCAGCAGGGGCCGCATCCACAGCGCGGTAAGGCATACGCAGAGAAGCAGCGCGCACAGGCCCGCTATCGCGCAGACCGCAAGCAGGGAGCGAAATTCATGAATAACGGCCGCATCCGCAAGCAATGACTCAAGCTGCGCGCCGTATTCTTCGACGCCCGGGGGTACAGTAAACGCGGCGGCGTCCGGCGTCGAACCGACGGCGGCGTTTTGCCCGGTAATGTGCCCCGTTCCCACGACAGCCGACACGGCAAGCAGCACCAATATGCACTGCAATGTGATTATGCGAAAGACAACCGTTCCGGAGAACAGGCAGGCGCCAAACAGGAAAACGAGACAGGCGAGCGCGGCCACAGCGGCGCCGCCGGGCGTGCTTGCCGCGGACAGGCTGATTTTCATATTGGCCGCAGGATTAAAAGTCAAGCTTATCGGGGCGCCGAAATCGGCGCCGTCGTATTCCGTCAAGTACGTCCGGCCGTCGGTTCGTGCAGTAAGAACGGCAAAGCTCATATCGTTCAGCGCCGCGCTTGCCGTCACATTGCCCGTTTCGGCCGGCAATTCTCTCTGATATGAAAACCCTTCCCTGTCGAAATACACGGTGTTTGAAGAAGCATCCGCAAAAAACAAACCTCCGTCAACCGATGAAAGACCACGCGGCATCGCGTTTGCGGACATCACCTTCGATCCGCCGGCTGAAAAAGCGCGCACATTGCCGTCGGACACGGCGCAGTACAGATAGCGCCCGTCAGACACAGCGGACAGGATGCGCTCCCCGTCGCCCGCGCTCGCGGCCAAAATCAACTCGGGAGCGGATGCGGAAAATTCGCCCGATTCGTCGTTGCGCGAACAGGGCAGCTCATAGGCGCTTGCTTCGGCGCCGTCCTCCGAAAGCAGCGTCATGTAGAGATGCTCGCCTTCCGCGCTGAGACGAACGCTGTGACCGGCGCCGCCCGTCACGCGAGTGAAAACGGTTTCAACGACGCCCGTAAGCGCGTCCATCCTGCGAATTTCCCTGTCGTCAAGAACAGCAGCCGCGGGATCACCCGTATCAAGGACAAACCAGACGCCGCCGTCCCACCATATGATATCCGCAATAAACGATACCCGTCCGCCCGTGACGGCGCCCGGCCGTCGCAGAGAGCGTATTTCTCCCGCACCGTCAGCGCCGATGATATATGAACCGTACGCCCTGTTTTCCGCAAAGTAATACGCGGAGCCGTCCGGAGCGGACGCAAAGCTCGGGGAAACACCGTCAAGAGACGGCGCCGTCCAAGGATTGAACATCATGAAGGCGGCTACTAATATTACTGTTATACCGGCTATTATGCATGTTCTGCGCATATTTTAACCTCATGAGACAGAACCGGACGGGTCTGTATCGGCGCCGTCTCTTTACCGCAGGGAACGCGTGCCTATAGTGTCAAAACACCTTTCAAATATTCTGAGTATCGGTATATTTCCAAACAGCAGCTGCGAAATCAAAACCACAAGCGCAAAGATAGCGGCCGCCACACAGACGAAAAGCAGAACGGCAAAAAATCTGTCTCTGTTTCGCCGCCGAAAGCCTCTCAGACGCTCTGTGAATTTCTTCTTTTCGGGAATCTCCGTGACCTTGATATCCCTGTATAACTCGGGCAAGCTGCGAAACGCGTTCTTCGCGAGCTTCTTGTGCATGAGCTCCGCGCTCTTGAGACGCCCCCGCGTTTCTATCAGCGAAAGCATGAGCTCGGCGCACTTGCGCGCGCAGACCGCCTCGTCGTTATCCTCCGAAAGCCGCGAAAGGTCGTAGTACGGCGTCAGGAACACCGTTCCGTCCTTTTCCAGATGAACATTGTCCTGCTCGAGCGACAGCGCAAGCAGGGGAAAAGGAACAGGCGAGGAAAGGCATTCAAGCACCAGATTGACGCACACGGATTCCCAATCCTTCGCCGATATGATCTGACCGGGCGCGAACAGGCCGATTTTTCGCTCTTCGCGATAATCGAACAGATAACACAAAAACGCGTTCTGCGTGAAGCACGCCGCGTAAGGCAAAACGCCCTTCGGCAGTACGCGTTCGGAGTTTCCGAATATCGCTGTCAACCTCTTCGCGATATTTCTGTCCTTGACAACGAGCAGCGTATAGTGCGCGCCGATGGGCGATTGTAAATCCCTGCAGATCGAAACGCTGTTCTCCGGCCCGTCAAACACGTCGCGTACAGGCTCCAAAACCATATCCTGCGCATAGAAAATCATATATTACTCCAAAACCGATTGAGTAGTTTTGATTAAAGCTTTAAGCAGTCGCCTTATGCGTTCGATTCGCGTTCGCTCTCGTTGAAAGGATCCTTCTTTACAACCGCATAAGCGTATGTGCTTACAGTCGGCATATCCGCGCAGAAAATCCGCACCTCGTAGACGCCCTCTTTGGACGGCGCTGTGTATATGCCGTCGGCGGATATTTCTCCCGAATTCTTTTCGGTAAGCTCGTAAGAAAGCGTACACGGCTCCATATTCTTGAAACTGACCGCGAAATAGTACGTTTCGCGCATGCCGAGCACAACTGTAGGCGTCAGCGCGGATATGCTCAATCCGGCCGTCTTGCGAGGAAGGAGCTTGTCGTCGCCGACGGGCAGCTTTACAGCAATCCATCGCAGAGACATCACGGCGTAGTTCGTCGGTTTTGTGAGGGAAGCGGCTATGATGAAACTGCCGCGCTCCGCGTAAACCTTGACGGCCGTCGACGCGTAGGCCAACTTTGGGTTATCCCTCTCAAACAGCTCGGGATCGCCGTAGATCGTATGCCTCTCGGCGGAAGCATCGCGCCCCTCCTCAACGATGTATTCAAATCCTACATCCACATATATATTGCCTTCGCCCAAACCGTGCATGATTTCATCGGAGAAAAAAACTTCGCCCTTGCGCGGGCCTGCACCGAGCGGTATCTCGCACAGACCCGTGGCGTAAAGCGGCTCCCTGAATACCGCACCCATGAAGTCCGAATCGGAGGACGCCGTTCCGTCTTTTTGCGCGGGCGCCGAACCGTGTCCGAAGTACGACGCGTATTCGCGCCGCATGTCCTCTGTCGCCATCGTACGTATATATGTTCTGCGATCTTCTATCTTTTCTACTATGTAGTCGGCCTTGCTCCTTTGAAGCGAAAGCTCCGCCAAACACACTGTATTTACATTTACCGAATCGAGCGCCGTCTCAAGATTAACGCGCCCCACCTCACGCCCTATGAGCTCCGGCAACGAAACATCCACGACATTAACCTTGAGCATCAGATCATTTTCGGGGATTTTGACGTCTCCGTCTACACTCACGCGCACGGAAGCGGATTTTGCCAACAAGAATGACTCGTGAGCGGGCTCGCGCCGCGCGTCAAGAAAGTATGAGTACCTCTGTTCCGCGCCTTGCTCCGTCACAATATTTTCGAGATTGACGCGCAGCTCGTGATCACCGTTCTCATTCGTGAACGCGGGCGTATTTATCGTACAATCCAACGATATGTTCTTTGGAATATCGGACAGCCTTTTGACGGAAATGAACAGCTTGACGCGTTCCCCGCAGCTTACGTTGCCCGGTAAAGCGGCCTCTATCTCGCAATCGCTGTCCGCGTAAATGACGGATTTGCTCAAAAACTCTGTATCCGGCTGCACATCGCGCGGCGCTTGATCTGTCAAGAAGAGCTCCCAGCCCTCCTTAACGCGATTCATCTCGTATTCGGCGTCCGAACGCTCTTTTTTGACTATGGAGTACGTCGGGTGGACGGGCTCCTCGTGATAGCGCAGCATCAGCATGGCGCGATCCCCCGTAATGGAATCAAAACCCTCGAGCGCCGACAACTTCCGGATCACCGTGCTCTCAATCACGATTTCACGGCCCGACCCGTCTATCGCCATTCCCGATTCCACAATCACGGAAAGATCATCAAGATTGTAAACGCCAAGCCCGCGAACGACGCCGTGACCGAACATCATGCTGTTCAAGAATCGCCGCTTATTGTTCAAGTATGTCTGCTCCGCGAGGAAATCCGATGAAGTCAGCAGCTTTCCCACATAGAAACGGTTTCTTTCAAATGGCAGCAATTGTTCGTTATCCATTTTTATACCTCTTTTTACGTGTTGTAGGGTGTATACAACGCGGAGCTTCGCTCCGCTTCTCCGTTCACTTCGTTCACTTCGCTGTCCCATTTTCCAACCGCACTGAAGTGCGGGGAAAATGAGCAACGCGACCCGATTGCATAATGATCGCGCATTCAGTACCCTGTAAGCCCTAAAACTTTACTGATCGTCGAAAAAATCCTCACCGATTACCGGCGACTTTCAGGGCTTACAGGGCAGATAGTATTATATTTGAAAAAGTGACAAAAAACAATAAGCTTCTCTTGTTTTTCATCAAAAAATCACATGTTTGCATTACAGTATTGTCGTATTGCCGCTTTACCGGTCGAAAGTAATATTTTTTTCCGGCGCGCCCGCCGCCGGCAGCGTGATGTAAATACCCATTCCCTTGCCGTCGCCGGTCTTCGCTTCTATGCTGCCTCCGTGCGATTCGACCTCTGCCTTCGCTATCCAAAGTCCGAGTCCGTCGCCGCCGCGCGCGTTCGTTCCTTGGTAATTTCTCTCGAATATACGGGTCGCGTCTTCGGCGGATACGCCGGGGCCGTCGTCTTTGAAAACGATAAGCGCCTCCCCTTCCGCAAGCAGTGCGGCCGTGATGTTAAGGATTCCGAATCCGCCCATGTACTTGACTGCGTTTTCTATTATATTGTAAAAGACTTTTGACAGGCCGATCGCGTTACCGCGTATAAATATCTCTCGCTGCTCGGATACGAGTCTTATATCTATGCCCGCAGCCGAGGCCATCTCACCCATGGCGTCGGTCACTCCGCGCAGCATGGACATTATCTCGAATTGTTTGTGCGCCGGCGAAAACGTTCCCGTATCGTAGCGCATTTCGAGCAAACTGTACGTCAGAAGCTCGTTCATATAAGCGGCTTTTTCGCACATCTTGCGCAGGTATTCGTCGCGGACGGCTTCATCCGCCACCATCTTGCCCATCAGTATGTCCGCATAGCCCATAATTACGGAAATGGGGATCCTGAGACCGTGCGAAATCAGACTGTGATAGCTCAGTATCTTATCTTTCGCTTCGGACAGCGCTGCGGACGCGTTCTCCTGTTCGAGCAACGCGCGCGCCTCAGCCGCGTCTTTTTCCTTTTTCACCTTTGAAAGCTCGCGACGGCAGTACAGCGCCGACGCAACGGTCGCGGCTGCGGCGCAAAACAGGGCCGACGCGCCGGTGAAATTTCCCTGCGCGCAGAGCAGGATAGCGAAAGCAAAAAGAACGAACGCGCAGATTAATACCATATTTAACACGAGTCTTCCGCTGTCGTTCATCGATTCACAATCCTACATTCGACGGGGAATATCCTTGGTTCCGTTATTATACATTAAAGTTTCTCGCAATTGTGTAAATTTTCTTTATTTTTAGAAAATCTTTAGAAATGCCCCGGCAGTACCTTGTAACCCTTAAAATTTGTCCGTAATCGGCGAGGATTTTTTTCGTTGGGCAAGGCGGAAGGTTCCGTTGATACTGAGCAGTATCAACGGGTTCTTCCAACGCGGCCCGACGGGGAAAAGACCGTCGATTAGTAAAGTTTTAGGGGTTACAGGGTACTCAGGTTTGATTGACATAGTTCTGCCCTTGTGTTAAACTTTTACTGCAACGATGATTTGCGATCCGATATCCGTAAACGTGTTACGCTCCAAGGGATTGACAGTAGACAGTAGGGAAACAATGAGTGATTCGAGCCGTATTCTGATTGTGGAAGACGACAGAGATCTTTCCGAGATTGCCAATATACGATTGACAAGCGCCGGATACGCAACGGACGCCGCGTATTCGATCTCGGAGGCCGCGCGTCTTATAGATGATCGCGGTTACGACCTGATACTGCTCGACATCATGCTGCCGGACGGCGAGAGTTTCAGACTCTGCCAAGATATACGAGAAAAGAGCGGATGTCCCATTATATTCGTCAGCTGCATAGACGACGGAGATTCAATAGTTTCCGCCCTGCGTCTCGGCGGCGACGACTACGTAACAAAACCCGTTGACTGGAAAGAGCTTTTGGCGCGCATAGAGGCCAACATACGCCGCGCCACGGTTTACGCGAACCGTAAATCCCGGCGGCATGACGGCGATATCCTGAATTTTGACGCCTTTTCCGTGGACAGACGTCACCGCCGCGTCCTGCGCGGCGTTGAGTCTGTTGACCTGACGCCCATAGAATACGCGATCCTCGAATACTTTTGCGTCAACATCGGCGAGTTAATACTCTACAACGACCTGTACCGCGACATATGGGGCGTCGACGGATTGGACGATCTGCGCACATTGGCCGTTCATGTATCCAACCTGAGAAAGAAAATCGACCCCGAGCATGCAGGAATCATAGAAACCGTCCGCAACGCCGGCTATATCTTTTGCGACGCGGAAGCGGGGGATCCACGCCGAGCATAACTGTCACGGCAACCGGCGCGACGGTACATGTTGTTCAGTTGGCTGCGATTCTTCTGAAGGCCGCGACGAAGTCGTTGAGTTCCATCAGGAAGATGCCCTCGTTATCCTCGTTGCTCAATGTGCGCTTGGTCTCTTGCGTTTTACCCTTTCGCGAATAAGACACGGCGCCGGCGCCCCAAGGGTTTCTCAGCCTGATGAGACGATGATCGCCGCGCGTTTCGACGCCCAAGACCGTATAGTCGTGGCCCTGCAGTATTCCTTCCGAGACATGTTCTCTGAGGT
Organism: Eubacteriales Family XIII. Incertae Sedis bacterium; assembly: GCA_031266025.1. Lineage (GTDB taxonomy): Bacteria > Bacillota > Clostridia > Peptostreptococcales > Anaerovoracaceae > JAITLA01. Next base: position 4,467 of record JAISBV010000079.1, on the reverse strand, counting down.
CTCCGGCGCCGGCGATAGTATTCGGCCTATATGCCATGCTGCCGGCTGTAACCGGTCTTCCGTGTTCCGTCGCCTCTTTGATTTTGTCATAAATATCGATCGCGTCATTGCTGTACTTGCCGGAAAACGCCTTGTATATCGCCGGCGCGCCGGGCGCTTTGGCGAATTTTTTCAAAAGACGCTCCTTTATCCTTATCTTTTCCTCGGCTGTAAAAAAATCGTCCGGAAGCTCGGAAAAATCAGCCTTGTCGATGGCGGCTCTCATCTCCTCCTGCCTTAGCGCGTCGGAATAATAATATACCTCTGAAGCATCATTTTGTGATTTACCCACAGCGTCCACGCGTGTTTTGATAGCGCCCAAAAATGCTCCCAGTATTTCCCATTTTAATTTGCTGTTTTCCTTGTCGTCATACGAAAATTGATCAACCTTTTGGCTTTGCGCCTGAATATCACGCAACATCCGTTCTTCTCGCAATAATTTCCGCCGCTTCTTTTGTTCGTCTTCCGGTAATTGCAGCTCTTCCGGCGACAGCTGCCGCAGATCGCTCTTCCCTCCCAATAAATCACGCTCCATAATAAGACTGAGCTTGAGATCAAAGCCAAGGCCGGGCCGGCCCTTTTCTTTGAGCAGCTTCTCGTACTTTGCGGCGTAACGCCCCTTGGTGTCGTTGAGAAGAGAACGCATATACGAACCGTACGATTCTTTCCGGTCACGATAATGTATAATGGTTTCCTCTTTTCCCGTCAGCGCAAACAAAAATTCGTGGGCAAGCCCTTTCTCGATATCTTCATACCGGGGTTTGAAACCAAGCGTATCGCCGATATTGTTATGCAGACCGGACGCCGCATAGGCCTTCTCCATCATCTGAACCCAGAGGGAACCCTTGGCATATACATCGCCTTTCGGCACGGTCTTCGGAACCCTTACATAGTGCGTTTCCGTAACGGACGCCTGCGCCGCGCCGTCGTCCGCGGCGGGCCGGTCGACTTTATTGTAGAAGCGCACCGTTACCGAATCGTCGCCGTTATCCCTCATGCAGTCCTTGATAAGCTGCGGATTGACGTTCCCGAGCGAGGCCAGCGCCGCAAGGAGATAGCAATCGCCCAGATCGCCCTGTCTTATGTCGTTTACGGACGGCTCGTGCGGAAAAAGGCTTTCATTTTTGGCGGAGCGCATTTCCAAACCCTCATACTCGGAATCCACCTCAACGGACTCCGGATAACCGACTTTTTTGACGCCTTTGCTCTCTTTATCGGGAACCTGCAGATACCCGTCCGCGCTCAAGGCGAAATAGTCCGTATACATTTTGACAAGCCTGTATTCCTTGCTATCCGTATCCGTCAATATTCCCATGTAATTCTTAAGATCACCGCGAATCTTGGCGAGCAGAGCGCTTTCCTCCAAGACCGCTTTGCCCGAGTTCGCCGTAACATCCATTGCCCCGTATCGTGCGATATCCGTCAAAATGCCTTTTAATTCGGGAGAAAGGGATTCGTTCCGCAGATCCATGGCGGCGTTGTCCGCGATAACGCCTTTAACGCCGAGTCTCTGCCTGTCCGAGTGCGTGGCGTATATATCCTTCTTTTCCTGCTTGAGCAGCTTTCCGCCTTTCGACACGCCCTTGAAAACGGGGTCGGGCGGATTTGTCGCGCTCAGGGGCTTTGTCTGCGTGGGTAAAAACCGCTGCTCGGGGGCGGCCGGCGCCGTCTGCTGCGTTTCGATCAAAACGGGCGCCGTCCGCAATTCTTCGACGCTCTCTTGCGTGCCCTGCATAAAACTATCTTTTTTTCTTTGAATTTCCAACATTTTCGTTACCTGTTCGGCCGTCGGCCGCCATGCGCTTTGAAATTTGGAATTTTGTTCGATAATCATTATTATACCGGAAAAGCACGTATAAAAGGCTGAGGATATGATTTTCTTTGGCAATTTACCGGAAATTTCACAAAACCGTTTGTCTCGTGAAAAACGGCTTCCTTTTTCCGAATTTTTCCGATATAATAATATGGCAGTTTCCGAATATCCGCAAGCAGCTTCTGTCAAGATTACGGCCGCACCCGGAGGTTCAATATGTCCGCAATAAATCTATTCTCCAAAGAAACGCAAGACAAGCCCTTCAAAAACCACGCGGAATACGCGGATTACCTGTTTGCTTGCTTCGACATCCGTATGGACGCCTATATCGCAAATATGAAGACGCTCTTTGTAAACGACGGCGGCGGTTACAAGAACGTGCTTTACCCTGATATCGAAACGGCGCACGACCTTTGCAGAAAACGTATATCCGATTTTTCCGCCGACGCGTCGCCCAAGAAAGTCTCGCCGGCGCCGGTCACGCCCGAAGACGCCGAAAAATCCGTGCCTTCGGATGAGCTTACCGATCTGTTCGACGAATTTTTGGACGATGTGAACACGAACGCGGAAGGAAGCCTTTCCGCCGCTCTCGGCGTCGACGAAATGCTATCCTGCATTGAAAGCCGCGCGCGCGCCACGGACACGGCGAGCGTGCCGCTGCCCATATATTCGCTCAGCCTGACCTTGGGCTTCTCGCCGTTCACGCTGTTCTGCTTCGCGGGCGCGCTTCTTGCGTCCACGCAGACGAACTATGCCGTCATATTTCAGATAATCAACCAGAACGCCTCGCTTACGGCGCCAAGCTTCGAATCCGTCGCCCGCGTGTACTGCGGCGCCGGTTTCAGTCTCGCCGCAGCGTCCTCCGATATGTCCGCCGCTCTCGAACAGCTGTCGCCCGTTTTCGATATGCGCGTCGTCGAAACCATGCCTTTTTCAACCATACTGTCGCCCGACAAGCGCATGATAGACTTCCTGTTCGGGAATGAACCGCTCAAACCGGACGAAAAGTACAGCCGATTCTTCTCCGTACTGACGGACGGCGAAACAACGGATCCGCTTATCGCCAACGCTGACCGACTTGACGCGCTCTCCATAGCCTACGCCGACGGCACGCGGGTCTTTTCACTGTTTGGAGACGAGGGCAGCGGCAGACGTTTTACGATAAAGCACTTCTGCGCCGCGCAGGGCATAAACTGCGTTTCCATGAACTGCGGCAAGTTGTTTTCGTACGATTTCGGATTCGTCGAAAAGGCGCTGTGGGCGCTTGCGCGCGAATGCATACTGACGGGCGCCTGCTGCTGTCTCACGAATCTCGGTTACAGGGAAGAGGAGAAAGAAAAGTTCTTCGGCTATATGGATCTCGCCTTCGGCAAGCTGACGAAGCGCAAGATTACGGTGTTCACCTCAAGCAGCGACAAGCTTCCCATGAAGGAGATCACCGATCTCGATTACGCGCAATTTGAGCTTCTCACTCCGTCGGGCCGCGAACGCGAAGAACTGTGGCAATATTACGTAAAACCCTATGAAGCCGATGAAGACGTGGATTTGATAGAAATGGCGGCGAAATTCCTGTTTACGCCGGGAAAGATCAAAAGCGCGCTGAAGATGGGCCGCTCACTGTCCGCCATGAAGAAGTCGGACAAGATATCGCGAGCCTGCCTGTTCGAGGCTTGCTACAATCAGATGAGCCACGAATTGACTCAAAAGGCGACAAAGATAAAGGCCACGTATACATGGGACGATATCGTCATGTCAAAGGATCAGCGCCAATCCTTGGAATACGCCTGCGATCAGATTCGCTACCGCAAGCAGATATACGAGGAATGGGATTACAACCGCAAATATCCTTACGGGCGGGGGCTGTCGGTGCTGCTGTTCGGTGCGCCCGGCACGGGCAAGTCCATGTGCGCGCAGGTACTGGCGAACGCGCTGAATCTCGAACTGTACCGCGTGGACCTCTCAAAGGTCGTGGACAAATACGTCGGCGAGACGGAAAAGAGCATATCCATGATATTCCGCGAGGCAAAGAAATGCAACGTGGTCCTGTTCTTTGACGAATGCGACACGCTGTTCGCGAAGCGCTCCGACGACGGCGGCGCAAATCAATCCTCGAACAACAACAAGACCGCACTGCTGCTGCAGGAGGTGGAGGCTTACGACGGCGTTTCCGTGCTCGCGACCAATTACAAGCACAATATCGACCCGGCTTTCTTCCGCCGCATGAAATTCATCGTCGAATTTCAGTTCCCGGATCCGGAAACCCGATATATACTGTGGACGGCGACCATACCCAAGAATACGCCCTTGGCGGAAGACGTGGACATACGCTTTCTTGCCGACCGTTTCGAGTTCGTGGGCGGCAATATCAAAAACTGCATACTGAACGCCGCGTTCTGGGCCGCCGGCGATCCGGAGGCGGGCGGGAAAGTGCATATGCGGCACTACCTGCTGGCCATACGCTACGAATTTGTGAAGACGGGCAAGGTGTTCACGCGCTCGGATTTTGCGCCCTACGCGAATCAAATCCTGTAGCGCGCTTATTCGGTATGAAACACGGTTCCCTTTTCAAAGACGGACGCATTCGTGTTTATGCCGCCCGAGCGTTCCTTGACGGC
>JAISBV010000153.1 GCA_031266025.1 Eubacteriales Family XIII. Incertae Sedis bacterium | reverse complement strand
ATCGTAAGGGCCGCGGACGGCAGGAGCGTTATGGAGTTCGGCACGCGGCGCGCACACGGAGCAAGCGCCGCTATATTCGGCGCGCGCGCGGCCTTTATCGGCGGCTGCGCGGGTACGGCATGCGCTATAGCCGAAAGGGAGTATCCCGGCATTCCCGTTACGGGAACGATGGCGCACAGCTGGGTTCAGATGTTCGACAACGAATACGAGGCTTTTCGGCGTTACGCGGAAATATATCCCGAAAACTGCGTGCTGCTCGTCGATACGTACAACGTGCTGAGGTCCGGCATACCGAACGCGATTCGCGTGTTCAACGAACTCAAGCCCAAGAATATCGGGATTCGCTTGGACAGCGGCGACGTGACCTACCTGACCAAGGCGGCGCGGCGTATGCTCGACGATGCCGGGCTTTCGCGCTGTTCGATAGTCGTTTCCAATTCGTTGGACGAATATATCATACGCGATGTGATACTGCAGGGCGCGAAGATCGACAGCTTCGGCGTCGGCGAGCGGCTGATCACGTCCAAATCGGATCCGGTGTTCGGCGGCGTTTACAAGTTGGCCGCCGTGGAGAACGGCGATGTGATCGAGCCGCGCATGAAGATCAGCGAGAACGTTGAAAAGATCACAAACCCGGGCTTTAAGAAAGTTTACAGGCTGTTCTGCCGCAAGACGGGCAAGATGAGGGCGGACCTCATCTCATTGGCGCACGAGGATGTCCCGCAAGGCGACGGCTTCGAGATATTCCACCCGTCGTTCACGTGGAAGCGCAAACGCCTCAGCAATTTTTACGCGAAAAATCTGCAGGAGCGCATATACGACGGCGGCAAGCTCGTGTACGAAAGACCGTCCGTGACGGATATAAGGGAATACTGCAAGGCGCAGACGAACACGCTGTGGGAGGAATCGTTGCGCTTTGATAATCCTGCCGTTTATTATGTAGATCTGTCGCAGACTCTCTGGGATTTGCGCGCCGATTTGATTCGAAAATATAAGATGGATTTTGAGTAGGGCCTAACTGCAACTATATATTTGAAAATTTGTTATTTCCTAAGGAGTTACATCAAGGAGACGGAGATGAAATACGATTTTCCTATTACAAGAACGCACGAGCCCAAGGAAAAACCCAATCCCGACAATCTCGAATTCGGAACAATATTCACGGATCACATGTTTATCATGAACTACGACAGCGAGGCGGGCTGGTACGACGGCAGGATAGTGCCGTACGGGCCCATACACATGGAACCGGCCGCCGCAGTATTGCATTACGCGCAGACGATGTTTGAAGGACTTAAGACCTATCGCGCGAAGGACGGCGCCATCCGGCTTTTTCGCCCGGATATGAACGCGAAGCGCACGAACATTACGAATGACAGACTGTGCATTCCGCTGATTGACGGTGAACTGTTCGTCGACGCGATCAAACAGCTCGTGAACGTGGAACGCGACTGGGTACCGAATAAAGACGGCACATCCCTCTATATCAGACCATTCATATTCGCTACGGAACCGTTTCTCGGCGTACGTCCCGCAAAACAGTATACGTTCGCGATCATATTGTCGCCGGTCGGCTCGTATTACAAAGGCGGATTGACGCCAACGCGGATATTCGTTGAGAACGAATACGCGCGTTCCGTCGTTGGCGGAACGGGTGAAGCGAAAGTCGGCGGGAATTACGCGTCGGGTTTGAAATCACAGGAAAAAGCCCACTCTATGGGTTTTTCTCAGGTGCTGTGGCTCGACGGCGCGGAACGCAAATACGTTGAAGAAATAGGCACGTCCAACGCCTTCTTCGTTATAGACGGAGAGGTGTTCACGGCGCCGCTCACGGGCACTATATTGCCCGGGATCACGCGTGACTCGGTTCTCACCATCTTGAGGGATTGGGGTGTACCCGTGCGAGAGGAACGCTTCACTATAGACTCCATTTTTGAGGCGTACGGAGCCGGAAAGCTGTCAGAAGTGTTCGCGAGCGGCACCGCCACCGTTATTTCGCCGGTGGGCGATATGCGTTGGAAAGACAGGGAAATACAGATAAATAAAGGCGACATAGGCGCGCTTTCAAAAAGACTTTACAATGAAATCACGGGTATACAGACAGGCGAGCTGCCCGACAAATACGGTTGGACGGTCGAGGTGTGAGCGGGCGCTCATATGCTCATATCGCGGGCGGCAGCGTCGAAAGGCGTGATTGCGCGTGACAGGGGCGGAGGATAATGTGAAGCATACAATAGCGGTTCTTGTAGAAAACAAAGCGGGCGTGCTTTCACGCATAACGGGACTGTTTGCTCGCAGGGGTTTCAATATCGACAGTCTGGCCGTGGGGCCGACCGACGATCCAAAGATATCAAGGGTTACGATAGTTGTGGACGGCGACGATTACACTGCCGAGCAGGTCACGAAACAGCTCAGCAAGCTCATAGACGTTCTTAAGGTGCGCAAACTTCAAAACGCGGATATCATCAGACGGGAGTTGTTGCTGATTAAGGTAGAGCTCTCCGAAAGTCAACGCAGCGAGATCATAGACATCGCGAAGATCATGGACTGCGAGATCGTCGACATCTCGCACACTACGCTGACGTTGGAGCACAGCGATTGGCCGGAGAAGATAGATCTCCTCATTGATCTGCTCTCCAAATATCTCATACTCGAAATCACACGCACGGGTACCATAGCGCTGCAGCGCGGTTCCGACAGCGTGTAACGAGCGGCCGGCAAACTTCCCCAAGCGGTTTGCCGGCGCTTTCTTTTTTCCGGCGTTCATTGAGAACATGGATTCGCCCGATGGAAACGGGGAGGTTCAAGCGATGGGTAAACAAGCCGATATGACCCCGGAACAATGTTTCTTCGCCGTGTTTTGCATAGAGGCTCTGGCCGACGAGCTTCATACGACGGGCGACAAGGTTTATAAGATGCTCACAGACGACAGCGACATCCTCGACGCCTATATCGTGCCGCATTATGACGTTCTGCACACGCAGGGCAGACCGTGGCTTATGCAGGACATCACGGATTTGATGAAAGCGAAAGGAGTGTCGGAATGATTCTCTGTCACGGTTCGGGCGTCGCCGTCGAAAAGCCGAATTTATCCTTTTCGCGGGAGAGGACCGACTTCGGCAAGGGCTTCTACCTCACGCCTCTCAAAGAACAG
>JAISBV010000120.1 GCA_031266025.1 Eubacteriales Family XIII. Incertae Sedis bacterium | reverse complement strand
ACGCGAGGGAAGCGGCCAACATCGTGGCCGGAGATATACTGCGTCTCGTCAAGGAAACAGGCGCGAATCCGGACGACATTGCCGCGGACGGTCGCAAGCTCGGCGCCGCGATCAGGCTCGTTACGGACGGCAAAATCAACCGCAGTGTCGGCAAGGCCGTCGTTGAGGAACTGTTCAAGAACGATATTGACCCGGAAGAATATGTGCGGACGCACGGTCTCTTGATTATTGAGGACGACAAGCTGCTCGCTCTCACCGCAAAATCGGTAATGGACGAAAACCCGCAGTCCGTCGCCGACTATAAGGCCGGAAAGGAAAAAGCCTTCGGCTTCCTTGTGGGCGGCGTCATGCGCAAGCTCAAAGGACAGGCCGACCCGCGCGCCGTCAACGCCGCGCTGAAAACTCTGCTCGAAGACGGCGCGGCGAAAGAAAGATCCGTAATGAGTGTCGAAAACGCGCGTGAAAGAGAAGCGCAGCCGCAGCGCGATCATTTCGCGGAGAGCCCGTATTCATCACTCGGCAAGCGCGCCGGCGGGCGACTCCACACGGGGCAGCCGGAAATAGAATATTCTGTTGAGCGCGGCGCCGAACGCGCCGAACAAACCAATCTCGCCGAGCTTCAGGCCGGCGCCCCTCCGTCCTGCCCGGCAAACCGCTACAGAACAAAGACCTGCGCGGATATCGGCCCGAACGACGTCGGCGGAGAGGAGCGTATTGCCGGATGGATACAAACAATACGAAATCACGGCGGCGTGGCCTTTATTGACCTGCGCGACCATTACGGCGTAACGCAGGTCGTTGTGACGGAAGAACAACTGCGGGGACTGAACAGAGAAAGCGTCGTATCCGTTCGCGGACGCGTGCTTATGCGCGACGAGGAAACGGTCAATTCGAATATATCGACCGGTCTCGTTGAACTCAAGGCCGAGGATGTTGAGATTCTCGGAAAGAGCTTGACCGGCTTGCCGTTCGAGCCGGACGCCTCGACGGACACGCGCGAGGAACTTCGGCTGAAATACAGATTTTTGGATCTCAGAAATCCCAAGGTTCACGCCAACATCGTCCTGCGCGCGGAAGTTATAAAGTTTTTGCGCCGCGAGATGGAAGACATGGGCTTTGTCGAGATACAGACTCCCATACTGGCGAACTCATCGCCCGAAGGCGCGCGCGATTATCTTGTGCCGAGCCGTAAGCACAAGGGCAAATTTTATGCGCTGCCGCAGGCGCCGCAGCAGTTCAAACAGCTTTTGATGGTGTCCGGCTTTGATCGGTATTTTCAGATCGCGCCCTGCTTCCGCGACGAGGACGCGCGTCTCGACCGTTCACCCGGGGAGTTCTATCAGCTTGACTTCGAGATGGCTTTCGCGACGCAGGAGGACGTATTTGCCGTAGCGGAACGCGTGCTATCTTCGGTGTTCCGGCGTTTTTCGGACAAGGCCGTTTCCGCGGCGCCATTTGTAAGAATACCGTTTGAAGAAGCCATGCTGAAATACGGGACGGATAAGCCGGATTTACGTAATCCTCTGTTTATTCAAGATATTTCGGCATTCTTCGCCTCCGTGGACTTCGCTCCCTTCAAAGGCCGAACCGTTCGCGGCATTGTCGCGCCGTTGGCGGCGAAGCAGCCGAGATCGTTCTTCGCGGCCATGGAAAAATTCGCCCTCTCCCTCGGCATGAAGGGACTCGGCTATATCGCTGTAAATGAAGATATGAGTTATAAGGGGCCGATCGACAAATTTTTCACGGACGGGCAGCGCGCGGAAATAGCGAGGACAGCGGCGCTGAAGCCGGCGGATGTACTGTATTTTATCAGCGACGAGCCGGAGCTTGCGGCAAAATACGCCGGACGAATACGCACGGAGCTTGCGGAACGTCTCGGTCTTATAGCGGACGACCGCTATGAAATTTGTTTTATCACGGATTTTCCCATGTACGAGATCAACGAGGAAAGCGGCCGCGTCGACTTCACCCACAATCCGTTTTCTATGCCGCAGGGCGAAATGAACGCGCTTCTTTCCAAAGATCCTCTCGAAATCCTGGCCTGGCAGTACGATATCGTCTGTAACGGCACGGAGCTTTCTTCGGGCGCCGTCAGAAACCACAGGCCTGACGTCATGGTCAAGGCTTTCGAGATCGCGGGCTATTCGGAGAATGACGTAAAGGAGAAATTCGGCGCGCTCTACAACGCGTTTCTGTACGGCGCTCCGCCGCACGCCGGTATGGCGCCGGGCGTGGATCGCATAGTCATGCTGCTCACGGACGAAACGAATATACGCGAAATCATTCCGTTCCCGCTTGACAGCAACGCGCGCAACCTGCTTCTTGACGCGCCGGGCGAAGTATCGGAAACCCAATTGCGCGAGGTGCATATAAAAATCCGGTGATAAAGCCGCCGCCAATCCATTTTTGTCCGCCGTTTAATATTTTCCGAACGTCCTCACGGCCTCAAACATCGTCTCGACGTTCTCAGGCTTCGCGGTCGTCTCTATCGTGTCGCCCAAGTCGAAAATGAATCCGCCGCCGGGCGCCAAAATATCCATATGTCTCTTGATTTTTTCGATTACCTGCTCTTTTGTGTCATAGACCAGCATACTTGAGCTTAT
>JAISBV010000070.1 GCA_031266025.1 Eubacteriales Family XIII. Incertae Sedis bacterium | reverse complement strand
GACGTTGAAGGCGGCGGGATTTACTCCGTTGCCCCGGCCGAGGCCGAGTCGAGGGAGGAGGCGTGGAAGGAAAGATACGATTATTACATGAGTGTCCCGCTCGAGGAATGCGAACTCGTAGAGGACAGCGTGAAAACCGTGACGGACGGCTATGAATACCAAGGCGACGGTTGGAGCATCGGCGGCGGAGTGGGCGGTCCCGCCGAATACATGACATTCGACGAAAACGGCGTATTCCGCTCGGGCATGGTCGGCGACAACAGCGATACGCTGATAATCGTTTTCAAGCGCGACGCGGACGGCACGGTGACGGGGATGCTGTACAGGGCGCCCGAGGCTCCCGCTTCAACCTAATTTTAAGGCCTGCCGCTTGTCAAAAAATACATGGTCAATCTGCGTATTTCATGTTGTTTTCCCGACGCTTTTTGCTGTATCATTAAAGTATGGTTGAAACATTAATAGAGGCTGTACACGACGATGTGTTTATTACGGACGGCGAGGGGAATGTGCTCGAAGTAAGCCGTACGTTTGAGAAGACATACGGTTTGGCAAAGGGCGAGGCCGGTGGGCGCAATGTGCGTGAACTGGAGGAGGCGGGCTATTTCAAGCCCTCGGTCACATTGATTGTGTTAAAAACAGGAGAAAGAACCACTATTTCTCAAAAACTGAAGAACGGCAGGGACATGGTGGTCACGGCGGCGCCCATACGCGATGAAAGCGGAAAGATAATACGCGTGATCAGCTTTTCCAGAGATATCACGGAATTCTTATTGCTTCGAGAACAATATTCGGAAATGGAAAGCCGGGTCGAGCGCTACAGGGAGGAACTGTGCGAGCTGCGGAAAGAGGCTCGGGAAGCGGAAGACATCGTGGCGAATGACGAGAAGACCATATCGCTCATGAAGACGCTGAGACGTGTCGCGCCGTTCGACGCCAACGTCATGCTTTCAGGGGAATCCGGAGTGGGCAAGGGACTGTTTGCCCGATATATTCACAGTAAAAGCAGACGCGCGAGCGGACCGTTCATTGAAATAAACTGCGGGGCGATTCCCGCCAATCTTCTGGAGTCCGAGCTTTTCGGATATGAGAAAGGTTCTTTCACCGGGGCCTTGCAGCAGGGGAAGATCGGGCGCGTCGAGTTGGCCCGAAACGGCACGCTTTTTTTGGATGAAATCGGCGAGCTTCCAACGGATTTGCAGGTGAAGCTCCTGAAAGTGATTCAAGATAAGAAGATAACGCGTCTGGGAGGCATAAAGGAGATCGATGTGGACTTTCGGCTCATTACCGCCACGAACAGGGCCTTGACCGCCTTGATCGAGGGACGCGCCTTCAGAGAGGATCTGTATTATCGTTTAAACGTCATCTCCGTCGTGGTCCCGGCTTTACGCGAGCGGCGCGAGGACATCGTTCCGCTGGCGGCTTTCTTTGCCGGGCAATTCAACCGGCGATACCGGATGAACAAACACCTGTCCGGCGAGGTGTACGCTATGCTGACCGCGCGCAGATGGCCGGGCAATGTCCGCGAGCTTGCGAATTTTGTCGAACGCTTGATGATCACCTCGGAAGGCGACAGGATAGTGCCTGCGGATGTTCAAGATGAAGCGGAATTCAATGACGGGCGGCGTACGGAGGAACTTTCGCTGCCTGAAGCCATAGAGCGCTTGGAAGAGAGCTATGTGCGAAGAGCTTACGCGGTGGCCGGCAGCAGCGCGGGCGCGGCGAAGCTGCTCGGGATAAGCCAGCCCACCGCGTTCAGAAAGATACAAAAATATATTCAAAAATGAACGATTGTTATGCGAAAATGAATAAGGCGCAATGTCATCATCATTGGCATTGCGCATTTTTTACGCCCCGCGCCGAAATCGAGCCTTTGGCATTGTATTTGCGGTAGTATACAACGCAGCGGAACCGCAGGCGCCGCTTGCGCGCTTGCAAACGGACGGCGAAAATCCGCAATCCGGCCGGATTTTTGCAAAAAAGGGGAGGGGTGATTCTTTTGAGTGACTTAAAAGAGAGACCGGCAAAAAACACGGTGGATTGGCCCATAACGGGCATAAGCGTCGCGGCGGTGTTTCTGTTCGTGACGTTTATGGCAATCCGCCCGGAGGGAACCTTGAATACAGTCAACGCCTTGTTTGACTTCACAACGAAGGTGATTGGGGCGCCGATCTTGTGGTTCGTCTTCATCGGCTTGATTGTATGCGGTTTTCTGGCATTCGGCAAGTACGGCAATATCAGATTCGGCGAGGGGAAACCCGACTATTCCCTGTTCAGCTATATCGCCATGATGATATGCGCGGCCCTGGCGGCGACGGCGGTATTCTATTCGTTCATCGAATGGTCGTATTACTATGCCAAACCCGCGTTCAACATGGAAGCCTATTCGCGGGAGGCGGCGGAGTACTCGCTCGCTTACGCGTTTTTTCACTGGGGTTTCAGCGTACAGGTGATATTCGTGCTGACTGCCGCGGCTATGGCTTACGCGGTCTACGTCAGGAAGCTTCCCGTGCTGAGGGTGAGCGCGGTCTGCGAAGCCATGATGGGAAATTTCAGATACAAGAGGCTCATAGGCAAGCTGATCGACATAATAACCATATTCAGTATTGTCGGAGGGATGGGCGTTTCGTTGGGATTGGGCGTGCCGTTGATATCGGCCGGTATCGGAAAGATAACGGGGATCGAGCCGTCATTTTCCATGAATGTGGCGGTGGCGCTGTTCATTGCCTGTCTGTTCGGGATAAGCTCCTTCGTCGGCATCGAGAAAGGGATGCGAAAGCTCAGCGATTACACCATATATATCGCGATACTGATGATTGCGTTCATATTCATAGCGGGGCCGACCGAGTTCATAATGAAACAGTTCACGAACAGCATGGGCGTGATGATAAACAACTATGTGAGCATGAGTCTTTTCACGGACCCCATAGGCCGCTCCGGATTTCCCGAGGCCAACACGATTTTCCTGTTCACGTTGGCGCTGAACTACGCGGCTTTGATGGGCGTCTTCATCACGAAGATATCAAAGGGGAGAAGCATGCGGGAACTGGTGCTTACGTGCCTGTGCGGAATAAGCGTCGGAACTTGGGTGATGTTCGCCGTGAACAGCGGCTACACCATGGACACGGAGCTCAGCGGAAAATTTATCCTCTCGGCGGCCGAGAACGGACAGCAGGGGGTTTTTGACTCATTGTCGTTTCTTCCGGGCGGCAATACGATAATACCCGCGGTGTTCACACTGATTGCCGTGGGCTTTCTGGCTACGTCCTTGGATTCGGCCGCGTTTTCATTGTCGGCGTCGGCGACGAAAAAGCTGGATGCCGAGGGAAATACGCATCCGATGTTCCGACTGTTCTGGTGCCTTGTGCTTACGGCGGTCCCGCTCAGCATTATGTTCTCGAACGCGCCGTTCAGCGCCCTGAAAACACTGTGTATATTTCTGTCGGTACCGTTTCTGGCAGTGATAGTATTTATGGATATCGGACTTTTCAGGTGGTTGAAAGAGGACAGCCGCCGGCAGAGCCAAGATTGACACAGAAAGGAGAGTTATAAGTGAGTGAGAAGCTAAAGTACGGGCCTCCGAGCGCGTCGGCCGCGCCGCGTTTTTCGGGAATCAAGACATTTATGAGGCTGCCGTATGTAAAAACAACCGAGGATATCGACTTCGCGGTAATCGGGGCGCCG
>JAISBV010000023.1 GCA_031266025.1 Eubacteriales Family XIII. Incertae Sedis bacterium | reverse complement strand
ACATGGGCCGCGTTTTCGAACAGCGCGGGCGTGTCGTGCCCCGCGCCTTTTACCGTGGGTTGGCACGACCAGACGTTCGGATGTTCTTCGTGTACGCGCACGGCGTCGGGCATGGCCGCATCCAGATAGTTCAGAAGCTCCGGCAGCTGCTCGTATTCGAGCTTCACTTTTGCCGCGGCTTCCCGCGCGTGCGTCTTCGTATCGGCGGCAACGAGCGCGATGATGTCGCCGTAATTGAATATCTTCTCCTCGGCGATGAGGATGTGCGACTGCTCGGTCGTGAGCGTGCGCGGCAGGAATTGGAACATGTTCAGTCTGTTCGAGCCGATAACATCCTTGCTCGTGATGATCTTGTAAACGCCGGGCGATTTCTCCGCTTCTTCCGTATGTATCTTGATGATCTTCGCGTGGTGGGTGAGCTTGGGTTGCACCATGACCACGTGCAGCGTGCCGTCGGGCATCTTGAGCTCTATGTCGTCGCCGTAATCGGCGAGTCCGCAGACCTTGGCGAGCGCCGCCGGCCGCACGAGCGGCAGCCCGTAGTATTCCTTGTTTTCGGGCAGCTTGAGTTTGAGATCCTCGATGCTGCATTCGCCGCGCAACACCTTGGCGGCGGCCATGACCGCGTCCACGATATGCCTGTAGCCCGTGCAGCGGCATATATTCCTGTGCTTTTGGAACCAATCCCTCACGTCCTCGCGGGACGGATTCGCGTTTTCCCTAAGCAATTGATACGCCGAAACGATAAAGCCCGGCGTGCAGAAGCCGCATTGTACGGCGCCCTTGATCATCCACGCGGCCTGCAGCGGATGCAGGCGGTTCGGCGCTCCGATGCCTTCGATAGTGATAAGTTCGCTGTATTCCTCGACGCTGCTGATCTTGCGCGTACACGAGCGAACCACCTTCCCGTTCAGTATTACGGAACAGGCGCCGCAGACCCCCGTGCCGCAGCCCACTTTTGTTCCCGTCAGCCCGAGTCTGCGTATCGCCGAGGCGAGCGTGTCTTTCTTCGGATCGCAGATGAACGTCCTGTCGGCTCCGTTGATGTTGAGCGTTATCTTTTTGAACTTCATACAAATAATCTCCTCTCCTGAAACACTATCCAATAAACGCTTTTGAAAAAAGAAAACACCGCGTGCATTGCAGTAAATAAAATTGCCACACTTTTAGTATATCAATCTTTTATAGAACGGTCAATATGTCCAAGTTGCCAAAGCAACTTTTTTGTCAAGACGCAAGTCAAGATAAAAAACAGGCTTTGATGTTCAAAACTATTGATAAAACCGGTCATGTTGCGTATAATGGGTTAATGAAAAAGAATGTGAATTTAGAAAAATTGATATTGACCGGTCTTATGACGGCGCTTATAACGGTTACGACCATTGTTATACCTATACCGATTCCGTTTACGAACGGCTATGTGCATCCGGGCGACAGCATGGTTTTCATGGCCGTATTGCTGCTCGGTCGGCGGAGCGGCGCGCTTGCCGCCGGTTTCGGCTCGGCCTTCGCGGACGTCGTGCTCGGTTTCTTTATCTGGGCGCCCTTTACGTTCGTTATAAAGAGCGTCATGGCCTTTATCGTGGGCCTTGTTATCGAAAAATGCGCGGAAAAGCACAGAAATATCGTCATTGCCTGTATCTCGGCGCCTGTGCTGTGGCTGCTGTTCAACGCGGCCGCGATCAGGATCACCAATGATCTCGCGAGAAACAACGCAGCGAACTCGATAACTGCGATCGAAACGAATTCCATGTGGGGCGCCCTGCTTTTGCCTGTTCTGCTGATTTTGGTCGCCGTCGTGCTTCGCAAGAAGGAACACATCTTCATTCCGCCCGCACATATCATCGGCATGACGGGCGGCGGGATATTCATGGTGTTCGGCTACTATATCGCCGAAGGTTTGATTTATGGAAATTTCATGGCGGCGGTCTTGGGCATACCTGCCAATATCGCGCAGTTTACGGTGGGCTTCCTTATAGCGGCTCTTCTGTCCGGCGCCTTGCAAAACACATCCGCCAAGCGATATTTCACCTACGGCGCGAAGAAAGCCGATGCCGGCAAGGTTCTTTAGAGGTTCCGCCATAGGTGAGATTATCCGTTACTACTCAAAGATTTCAATCAAAACTACTCAAACGCCGCGATTGTTTTGTTCAGATCGGGTTCTGATGCGGATTTTGGGCCTCGGAACGTACAAATAGTACGTGAGAAGTCCAAAATCCGCATCAGGTTCCGAGATGGGCAAAAATAGCGTGGTGTTTGAGTAGTCACCGGTGACATGAAAGCGTTGATTTTAAGTATTTCCACCGGCCAGGGTCATCACGCGGTCGGTGCGGCCATAGCGAATACCTTCGAGTCCATGGGCGTGTCTTGCACGACCATGGACGCTTACGAATATGTGGATCCCAAGCTGTCCAAGCTGCTGTCCAAAGGTTATCTGATCTCTGCGGCGCACGCCCCAAGGTGGCTCTCATCCAGAGCCTATAACGCGCTCGTAAAGAAAACGTCCCCGTCCGGCAAGCTTTCCGTTCAGCAGCTGACAAGCAGATATTTCGCGTGGGATTTGAACAAATTCGTGCAGAAGGACAAACCGGACATCATCGTATGCACGCATGTGCTTTCGTCTATCATAGTGAGCGTTATGCGCGCCCACGCTTGGACCGACGCGATTACGGCCGGCGTCGTTACGGACTTTACCGTGCATCCGCTGTGGGAGGAGACGCGGGATATAGATTATTATGTGACGCCGAGCGAGCTGTTGGATTTTCAGATGGCGCGCAAGGGACTTGACATATGCAAGATACTGCCGTTCGGCATACCCATAAAGCCGCAATTCTCAAGAAAAACGGACTGCGATGAAGCTCGGCGCAGCTTGGGGCTTGACGCCGGCTTGCCGACGGTTTTGCTTATAAGCGGCAGCATGGGACACGGCGGCATCGATGTTTCCACGGAGAGACTTGACGCGCTTTCCCTAGATATGCAGATCATGGTCGTCTGCGGCAACAACAAAGAGATGTACCGAAAACTGAAGCGAAAGAAATTCAAGAAACGCTTCGACATTTACGGTTATGTGGATTACGTGGATCTGATGATGGACGCCGCCGACTGCATTATAACAAAGCCGGGCGGCATCACATCCTCCGAGGCTCTGGCCAAGGGCCTGCCCATGATAATGATCAATCCGATACCGGGACATGAAACCCGCAACGCGGAGTTCATGCTGAATAACGGTATTGCCCTCTACGCGACGAATTCCTTCCCGCTCGAAGAAGCGGTTTTTTCACTGTTCAAGCATCCCGACCGCTTGGAAGACCTGCGCGCCACAATAGGCCTTTACGCGAAGAAAGACGCGTCGCGCAGACTGTGCGAGTTTCTTGCGCAAAAGGCCGAGGATCGGACGGCGGCAGTAAACTGACCCGCAGCAAGACTACAGGATATTGGAGAGCCGAGCAGTTTGATATGAGAGGAAGTTATTGGGAGCGGGCTTAATACCCCGTAGCTTGCTACGGGGTATTAAGCCCGTTTGCATAATAAATATCTAATTTTTCAGGCTCTGTATAGGCGCCGGGATTCTGCCTCCGCGGCTTATCATCTTTGACGGCGATGCTGTGTTCAGGCGCATGACGGGCCCGCTGCCAAGCAGCCCGCCGAATCGCAGTTCGTCGCCGACGTCCTTTCCTATCGCGGGAATGATCCTTACGGCGGTCGTTTTGCCGTTGACCATGCCTATGGCGGCTTCGTCGGCAATCAGCGCCGACAAGACGTCCTCGTGCGTATCGCCCGGCACCGCTATCATGTCGAGTCCGACCGAACAGACCGCAGTCATGGCTTCAAGCTTTTCTACAGTCAGTACCCCCGCCCGCGCGGCATCGATCATGCCCGCGTCCTCTGACACGGGTATAAAGGCGCCCGACAACCCGCCGACGTTCGACGAGGCCATGACGCCGCCTTTTTTAACGGCGTCGTTCAGCAGGGCGAGCGCCGCCGTCGTACCGTAACCGCCGCATGTTTCCACGCCGATCTCTTCCAATATGTGCGCTACCGAATCGCCTATGGCGGGCGTTGGAGCAAGCGACAAATCCACGATGCCGAACGGAACGCCGAGCATGGCCGAAGCCTCGCTTCCGACCATCTGCCCCATACGCGTGACCTTGAAAGCCGTCTTTTTGATGATCTCGGCCACATCGGTCAAGTCGCGGCCGGCGCCGGCTTTTTGCAGTGCGGCGCGCACGACGCCGGGGCCGGAAACGCCGACGTTTATAACGCAGTCGGGTTCGCCGGGGCCGTGGAAAGCGCCGGCCATGAACGGATTGTCCTCAGGCGCGTTACAGAAGACCACGAGCTTCGCCGCGCCTATGCACTGCCTGTCGGCGGTCAGTATCGCCGCCCTCTTTATAACGCTGCCCATCAGCGCCACGGCGTCCATGTTGATACCGGATTTCGTGCTTCCCACATTGACGGAGGCGCAGACTCGCTCCGTCGAAGACAGAGCCTCCGGTATACAGGCGATCAATTCCCTGTCGCCGGGCGAGAAGCCCTTGTGGACGAGCGCGGAAAAGCCGCCGATAAAATTCACGTTTACGTCATTCGCAGCCTGTTCGAGAGAGAGCGCGTAACGCAGAGGATCGCCGCCCGACGCGCCGAGAAGCATGGCTATGGGCGTAACCGAAATGCGCTTGTTTATGATGGGAATGCCGTATTTCTGCTCAATCACCGCGCCGGTATTGACCAACTCCCGCGCGTGTTTGTATATTTTGGCGCGAACCTTTTCGCACGAGACGCCGATATCCGAGTCACAGCAGTCGAGCAAGGATATGCCCATCGTAACAGTCCTTATATCGAGGCTTTCCTCCTGTATCATCGTGATCGTTTCCATTATGTCTGTCATGTTCAGCATATCGGGCTCCCCTATATCCTGTGCATCGAGTTGAATATATCCTCGTGCATCACATGTATCGTCATACCGTCAACATTCCTGTTCAGACGTTCCTTGAGCTCCGAAAGCTCGCAGGTCATCTTATCCATATCTATCAGCATTATCATAGCGAAGAAATCCTGCAGCACGGACTGCGTAACTTCTGTCACATTCGCGTTCGCGTCCGCGCAGGTGGAGCTGACCTTCGCCAGTATGCCGACCATGTCCTTGCCTATTACTGTTATTACCGCTCTCATTGTATACAGCCCTCTGATTTGTTACTGCTCAAACCCCGCGTGATTTTTACCCGTTCGCGCTTCCCGGCGACAGCCCCAAAAAATGCATAATAACCGCAGTCCTTGCGGTTATTACGCAAACGGGTTCAATACCCGTTCGCAAGCTCCGGGCACGCGTACCCATAACCCGCTACGCTTCCTTATTCGTAATGTATGGTATTGAACCCACTCCCAATAACTTCCTATCGTATCAAACTGCCCGGCTCTCCAATACCCCTATACGGCGCGCGCGCGTGCTGAAGGCCGTTTTTTCTCATAGACGTCAACAATCCGCTTGTTTTTCAGACCGTCGATCAGTTTTTCCTGCGTTTCTTGCAGAAACTTGTGGACGGCGCAGTAATCGGATATGTCTCTGCTGCAGAAGCGTCCCATGTCCGAGCAGCGGTTCAGGCGTACGTCGCCTTCCATCAGGCATATGACGTCGTAAAAAGACGCCTTGCTCGCCTCGGGGGTGAGTCGATAGCCGCCGTTGCAGCCCTGTACCGAGCAAATGATATTGCCCTTCTTAAGTTGATTGATTACCTTCATGGAATACTGATACGTGATTCCAAGCTCCGCCGCCATACTGCGCGCGTTGACAAGCTGCCCTCTGCGTTGGGCCAGATAGTCAACCATGCGAATGGCATAGTCCGTTGTGATTTGAAGTCTCATTCCCATTTACCTCCTTCATTTTCCGTGACACAAAAGTGCATAAGACCTGTGCACGGCGTTACAGCGCGGAAATCCCCTATGACAAATTTTGGGTGTTCTTCCTTGCGGCCAATCCCGGATCGAACAAGCTCTGCGACGACAAATCTTGACGGGCGCGATCTTTTTCTTGCTGCGAGACCATATTTTCAGGCCTGTGAAAAAGAGCGCTCAACCGCGGTAAAATCCTGTGTCGAGGCCGGCGCTCTCCGGATATGGAGCGGGTGAAGGGAATCGAACCCTCGTATCCAGCTTGGGAAGCTGGTGTTCTGCCATTGAACTACACCCGCACGATATGCGTTGTGCCACCATCAGGATATCAAATATTGTGTATGATTTCAAGTGTTTTTGAAATCATTCCGCAGATACATTTTGCCCGGGGGCGATAATATAACTACGACCTAAAATAGATTATATTACACTCAAAAGCAAATATCAAGTGTTTATCGAAAAAAATAAAAATTTATTTCAGGGGCGGTTGTGTTTACGAATTGCATAATATCGTGAATCCGTTTAGAAAATGCGGGAAATTTTCAACCAATAATACATAGCAGCTTAAAATATAAGCGTGAAAACACACTATAAAGTTACTTCATAGTTCGATTTTTAATATAATTTCCATTTAATATTCGTATTGATAATCGAAAAATTGAGAATAATAAGAAGGGCAGTGAAAAGTTACTGCTTCGCCGCCGTCAGCGGCGCGATATCGCCTGCGGCTTTGCTTATGCGCGGAGCAATAGTTTCAACCATGGACAGCTCTTCATTCAGTATCTCGCGCAGCAGCAGCTCTTCCTGCGACAAAAGCGTCTCCGTTTCATCAATTTCCGCGCTTAGATCGGGATCCTTGTCTTTTATTTTTTGTCGCAGACTTCTGATTACGACGTCCGCACGGCAAACAGGGCCATTTTCGCGGCCTGCGGCCCATGTTTCCGCGTTATCCCGCGCCGCGAAATAATCGCATACGCGCGCGTCGTAATCCGCGTAGCGCCCCATACCCGCGTTCTTCAGCGCCGCTATGGCGCCTTCAGCGTCGAGCGCGCGCATGGCAGTCAATGCTTCGTTCAATAATACCGTGTTGCGCCCCGCCTCTTCGTGAGGCAGTATAGGTGTTCCGCTTTCGCCGAAACGCACGAACGCGTCGCGCATCATCCTGTTCAGCGCGTAGAGCTCCCTGTTCAGATCGGCGGCTGCGGCGCTTATGGATGCGCGCGTTTCCCCTTCGGATTCGAGATACCTTATGTTCAAGGCGTCTATATTCGCCGTAAGCGCTTCGGCGTCTTCGGCGGCGGTCTCAAGGACGGCGGCAAGGCGCGCGCTTGACGCGGGCAGGGCTTCAAGCGATACGAGAACCTCTGTGACGTTCGCTTCGAAATCAAGCGGGCGCACCGCTGCTTCGTCCAAATCAAGTATCAGCTTGCCGAACAGCAGCTGGGTGAAACGATACGCGTCGTCGTCAAAACCCAAGACGTCTACCGTATCATTGCTGCTGTGACGATAGTCTCCGTAAAACGCGTCGTCTCCGGGTCTCGCGGCCACGGCGGGCACGCCGAACAGACTCCAGACGCCGTCCTCCGTCATTATATCGGACGGGCTCTCCGACGAATACCAAGTAAAATCATACATGCTTGTTTCAATGAGCTGACCTGCGCTTCGATGCGCAAATGCGTATATATCGCCTGTCGCCGCCATGCCAAAACGGAACTTGTTTCCGGTCGGATACGCGGCGTCGGCGTTCATTACGGCGAAGGCTTGTTCCGCCCATTCGGGATGAACGCGCGAAATTTGACGCCACGCGCCCGCGTCCCGATCAAAGAGCGTATCTACGGCGCCCCATTCTCCCGCGCCGCAGGCGACGAAACGTATTGTCTTGTTCGGAAGAAAACCGCTGTCGCACAGGGCCTTGGCGACGCCGAGCATGGCGGACACACCCGAAGCGGGCTCGAATGCGGAGCGATAAAAGCCGTCGTAATTGGACAGCATATAGACGACGTCGGCGCTTTTGCCGGGTATTTCACCCCATATATTTTCAGTCGGAGCTCCTCCCGCGACGACGGAATCGGAGTTGAATATCACGGGCAGCTCGCCGTTCTCGGTGCGCTTCAGCGCCGTTTTGAGCAGCTCACGACCCTCTTCGCTGACAGCGAACGCGGGTGCGTCGGACGGCGCGCCGAAGCCGCTTGTCAAGAGCTTGCCGTCAATATCGGCGTCGGCGTCCGGGCAGAATATGACGGCTTTAGCGCCCGCCGCCTTGGCCTGCACGGCGCGGAAACCCGCGTCTTTGTCGCCCCCGTCGCCGTCCGCGTTCAGCAGGACGAGTTTGCCTCGCACATCGAGCCCTTCGTAGTCCGCAGTCTTGCCCGCGCCGCCGTCCACAAGCATAAGTTCCTGTCTTTCCGCTATGAGATTGACGGGATAACCTCCGAGAACTATTCGCACCTGCTCGCCCCGCCTGTCTTCAAAGAGCAGATTCGCTCCCTTGAACGTCCAAGCGTCTACGGGCGCCGAGTCGCGCGTTACGTTCTGCAGCCCCGCGCGGCGCATCGCGGCTTCCACTATGGCGGCGGCTTCCGTTTCGGCGGGCGAACCGGCCGTCCGAAAACCCGTTGAAGGGTCGTCGCCCAAAGCGGAAAGCCGCTCCATGACGTCCTTTGAGAAATCAAGGTCGACAGCCAATTCAAAATCCTGATATTCGCGTGAAAAAGCGGACACCACGATGCTTTCCCCTATGTCGGGAGACGTTGTGGCTTCCGCATCCTGCTTGCAGGACGTCATGAGCGCCGCAGCGACAAACAAAACAGCGGCCAAGGCGAACAGAGATATAGTTGTACAGGGACGTCGCTTCATTGGATTTTAATCTCAAAAATAGATAAAATAACTGATTATGTACGAAACATCCGTTTACGGGCGTCGTTTGATCGCCGCGCGATCCCCTATCTTATCGAGACGTTTCAGCATACTTCCGCAGCCGCAAGGCTCGGGCAGCCACCGTCCGACGTCTCCTATGCGATATCGGATAAATGGCATGGCGCGCCGCGTGATCGTGGTGAACACGACCTCACCCCATTCGCCGTCAGGCAAAACCTGTCCGCTGCGGGGGTCTGTGATCTCAAATATAAGATCGGCTTCCCGCGGGTGATAGCCTTCGCGCATATGGCAGGCCATTGCGCCGCCGAGCCCGCTCTCCGTAGTTCCGTAGTGTTCAAAAACCTTGCAATTCCAGCATTCTTCTATGGTTTGCCTGTTTTCGTCCGAAACGTATTCCGTGGAAAGCAGCACGCTCCTGACGCTTGCGGCGCAGTCCGCGCCGCCGCGCGCCAACCTTGCCGTTTCCACGGGCCCGCCGACAACGGAGCTTATGTTCATTTCACGCATAAGCGAGAGTACGGCCGCGTCTTCGGAGTCGTCGTTTCTCGGAATCGGCCCATATGTTATTGTCCTCGTTCCGCCGCGCGCCAATCCTTGCCGCAAAAGATCGCCGACGGAGCCCGGACGTTCGCAGGACAGCAGTATAAGAAGCAGGTCTGATTCGTCCGTCATGATTTTCATGCCGTGATGAAAAAAGTCAACGGTCAATTCCTGATCCTCTTCCGTGAAATATATTCTCTTTGGGCTGCCTTCGCTGCCGCTTGTATTCAATGTAACGATGCGGCTGACATCCTTTTGCGGCACGCAGAGCATGGCCGGCCCGCTATCCCTGAGATCCGATTCCGTCGTAAACGGTATCCTGCGCATATCCTCAAGGCTCATGATATCCGTTTCGACGTCAATACCCGACAACCGTTCAGCGTAAAAAGGACTGTTCGCCCGCGCTGTTTTCAGCGTGCGACGCAGCATCGTGAGCTGATAGCTTTCTATATCCTCCCTGCGCAGCGGCGCGCCCTCCGGCAGTCCTATCTTACGGGCGACCCAAGCGTCCAAAACCGTTCCCGCCATAACGCTACCGCGGCTCCAAATCGAGCAGATCGCATGCCTTTTCGTATGTTTCCGCGATCATGCCGGGGCAGACGGATATCTTGTTCATCTCGTTGCCCTGCACTATGTCGTCGCAGTCATAGCCGCCGAAACGGTCGTAAAACCAGTCCATGAGCGCGCCGCGCAGTTCTGTCCGCGCCGCGTGCTCGTCCGCAAGAAACAGCAGACATACCGCAGCGGCCAAGGTTCCGCAGAGCTTCCCCTCTTCCAAGCCGACGCAGAAAGCGTTCATTGCCACTATCAAATCCTCATTTTCCTTTCCGAGATCTTCAAGGCCGAGCGCGATGATGATTTGGCTGCAGCAGTAACCTTTGAGCTTTAAGTCGAATATTCTCTCGTTCAGTTCCATAATATCATTCCGATTTTCTCAATACAGCGAGGAAATAGCCTATATTTTTCGCGGAAGCGGAAGCGCGGCAAAAGCCCGGCTCCGTCTCGCCCGGCGGAAGCGTCGCCCGCCAAAAATCCGCGAGCGAGCCGTATTCAAATATCTTTTCGGCCGCGAACGCGCGCAGTGCCGGCGTCTTATCGCTCCAGGACAAACGCTCGAAGCCAACCTCGTCTATGGCTTCAAACAGGCTTTCAACTACAAAGGCGCCGGAAAGACAATATTCGGAGGGCGCGTTTCTCTCCCGTTCGCAGTCGCCTTCCTTATGCGGCGCGCGGCGCGCGTCTTCGGCTTCTTTGCGGGCCCGCGCCGCCTCGGCGGGATCGGGATCGATGATATAAAGATCCGCCAATATGAGTTTTCCGCCCTTTTTCAGTACGCACCACGTCTCGTGAAGCGATTCAAGCTGCAGTGAAGACAGCGAAAGCACGCATTCCATGATCACACCGTCAAATTCGAACGACGGAAAATCAAGCAGCTCCGTTTCGCCGCTCCGCAGGTCGAGTCCGGGATGCTTTTCGCGTCCTCGCCGCAAAAGCCCGTCCGAGCGGTCGATACCCGTACCATTCACGCCGTACGTCCTTTCGAGAAAGGCGAGCGTATCCCCCTCGCCGCATCCCGCGTCAAGTATGCGCGCCCCCGAGGGGAAGGCGCATATATCCATAGCTTCTTTGATCAAATCGAAATTGCCCGGAGAAATGAGACCCATATTTGCCACCATTGCCGCCCGGCGGGCGGTGCGTTAAGGGGTTTTCGGAGGTCGCCGCTAATGCTGCGATCTGTAAATGCTGTTGTAAGCGCAGAACGGAATCAGCCGTTCGTCGCGCGAAAAAACCTGAACGCGGCAGCGTTTCAGGCGCTCGGCGTCCAGATTGTTGCTGTCCTGAAAGGCCATGCCCGTAAGCGTGAAGCGATTTCGGCGCACATAAGAAATAAAAGCGTCGAAGTCCATTGCGTCGTCTTCCGCTTCGCCGGACACGCAGCGATCGCCGGCGCCGTCCGTTTCGTCCATATCCCACTTGTTCAACACAAAATCGCGATCCTTGCGTATGGTTTCGAGAGGATCGGGTTCACAGCAGCAACAGCTTGCGCCGTACTCCCTCTGTTCCGCGCTCATAAGACTCTTCACGCCGCCGCTCGTTTCCCTAAGGAAGCTTCCGCTGAAACAGCACAGGGGATGCCCCGCCGTTATCGGGATCATATCCTTGCGTTTGAAGAGCCCGTCTGTTTGTTCCTCTATCCCGCGCATTACATCGAACATCGTCACGCGTTCCCCGTAATCGCCGCGCGCGGCGTTCCTATCCAAGGGATGTCGGCCGAAGAAGGACGCCGGCTGGAAATGTACACCTTTAACGACGTCCAAGTTTTCGAGCATATAACGTATCATATCGCCTATATTGTCGAGATTTACACCCTTCAGAACCGTCGGAACGAGTGTGACGGGCAGTTCCGCCTGCCTGCAGCGCTCGACCGCCTTACGCTTTACGTCAAGCATGGGCCCTCCGCGCAGTTTTTCGTAAATATCGTCCCGAAGACCGTCGAATTGGAGAAACGCCACGGACGCGCCTGCCGCCTTCAGCTTTTCCGCGTAACCGTCCTCAAGCGCTATCCTGCGGCCGTTCGTGTTGAGCTGTATGTACTCAAAATCCTTGCGCTTGCCCATAGCTATGATTTCCGGCAGGTCTTCGCGTACCGTCGGTTCGCCGCCCGAAATCTGAATGTTGAATTTGCGTTCTTCACCGAGCTCCGTCAGCCTGTCGTACCAACGCTCTATAAGCGCCAAATCGGGATCGTCCGCCGCGCCGTCCGCCTGCGAATCCGCACGGGCGAAGCACCAAGGGCAGCTTTGATTGCAGCGATCCGTGACATCAAGAAGTACGCAGCAGGCCGTTTGCAGATGGCGGTCGCATGTGCCGCAGTGCAGCGGGCATTCATT
The DNA here is from genome assembly GCA_031266025.1 of Eubacteriales Family XIII. Incertae Sedis bacterium. Classification (GTDB taxonomy): domain Bacteria; phylum Bacillota; class Clostridia; order Peptostreptococcales; family Anaerovoracaceae; genus JAITLA01. The sequence goes on along the minus strand of JAISBV010000023.1, from coordinate 48,346 downwards.
GTCCGCGCCTTGCGTGAGAGCAAGCTTTGGGGCTATATTGATTATGGGCGCGCTCATCCATTCCAAAAATTCCGCAGAGTCTCCGGCCGCCGCCGAAGACACTTGCCCGTGCTCGGGGCAGTCGTTTATAAAACGGACGCCGCCGTCCGTCTCCGCGTAGTACGCGTCCGTGGGTTTTCCGCAGACGGGGCAAAGGCTCTGTGTTTTTGACAGTACAGTTTCATTTGTTCCCATATATTACAATTCCTTGTTTGAGCCTTTAGGAGGGAATCATTGTTTTAGCAATGCAGGTCGGCCAAGTATTTTTCCGCCCGCGCGGCGGCTATCGCGCCGTCCGCCGCCGCAGTCACAACCTGACGCAAGAGCTTCTTGCGTACGTCGCCCGCAGCGAAAACGCCCGGGATATTCGTAGCCATACCTTCGTCGGTCAGTATATATCCGTTCTCCGTATCCAAAAGGCCGTCAAACAACTCGGACATCGGACTCATACCGACGAACACAAAGAGTCCGAATGTTCCGTCCGCCTTGTCGGCCTCTATGACCGTCATTTCGCCGGTTTTGACGTTCTTGAGCGTCATGCTCTCCAAAAGCCCGTCGCCGTGCAGCTCCGTGACCGCGCTGTTCCATATGAACGACAGCTTGGGTTCGGCGAACGCCGCGTCCTGTATGTACTTCGCGGCCCTGAGGGCGTCGCGTCTGTGTATGACCGTTACATTTCGCGCAAACTTGGCGAGGTAGACGGCTTCTTCAACCGCCGAGTCGCCGCCGCCGACCACATAGACCGGCAGACCTTCAAAAAACGCCGCGTCGCAGGTAGCGCAGTAGGAAACGCCCCTGCCCGTCAATTCACTCTCGCCGGGGCAGCCTATGCGCGTGGGCGCGGCGCCCGTAGCAACTATCAGCGCACGGCCCTCGTATTTGCCCTTCGCGCCCGTGAGCGTTTTGATTTTGCCTTCCGGCAGAACGCCCGTCACCGTATCGGTTACCCGTTCGGCGCCGAACGTCTCCGCCTGCGCCGACATGCGTCCTGTAAGGCTTTCTCCTGATTCACGCTCGATCGAACCCGGATAGTTCTCTATACCGGAGCTCTGTATGATCTGCCCGCCGAACGCCCCCTTTTCTATCAAGAGGACGGATCTGCGCGCCCTGCCCGCGTAAATGGCGGCGCTCAGGCCCGCCGGACCGCCGCCCAGAATGATTACGTCATAAATCACAATAATTACACCTTTCCGGCATTGTTTGACATCGTCTTCATAACAACAATAATATATTGAATACGCCCATAAAGCAAGCCTGTTTTTTGACAACCGGCAAAATCAGCAACCGGCGTTGAACGGCGGCGCTGTGCCCCCTGCTTATGTGAGCGGCGGGTTTGCGTCCAAGATATTGCGTATGTTTTTCTTCGAATTCTAAAGTGAAAAGTGAAAGTGAAATTTCACATATAAAATCGGTAATATCTCTTGTGTAAGTCGGAGCGACGCAGTATCATAATATATAATACAGAACCGACACGGGTTTTCTGTATTTGAAAATTTCGGATGAGAGGAAGGTGAAAAAGAAGCGGCAGGTTGAATCAACCTTTGAAATGTACGCACACCGCAAACGTCTTTCGAGAACATTCAAATATCGGCTACAAAGGCTATTGAATTGACAGGCATGAAAAAAACGAAATTATAAATTAGTAAACGGGTAAGGCGGTAAAAAATAATGTCAAAAACCATCGGTGATTTATGGGAAAGCAATAAAGATGCATTTGAAGACAAAACATTAGCGCAAATATTAAAATTTTCCGGCGATGGGAAACTAAAAGACGAAAATAATACTTGTAAGGAGTTTCGTTCATTTTTAAATATTTTGCCAACAGATAAATTGGCATTATTTGCGAATGAATGCTTAGAAACAACTTTTGATTCTGCTGCTTATGCTTTACAAGACATAGTAAATGAATTAGGAACTCGCATTGGTTTTAATGTTGAAAGATGTAACAAAAAACAGGCTCAACAATACCGGTGCAGATATAAACTAATAACAAACAATGAGTACAAGCGGCGGAGTTGACGGCGCAACAGCAAAATGCAAGGCAACTAACACTGTTTGATGTTGAGGAGGACAAATAGATGGCCATCAAACGCGTGGAATTGAAAGACTTCTTGGTGTTCAAGGGCGAATTTACCGCAGACTTCTGCCCCGGCGTGAATGTATTCATCGGAGGGAACGGCACGGGAAAAACGATATTGTTGAAAGCAATGTATGATAATATTAAAACCATAATTGATCATCGCGCCATGTCCAATGTTCCCGGGAAAATGAATTTTGTCAATGGGCAAGAAAGTTTGTCAAAAGATAATGTTAAGACATGGCCGGATGCAACAGGAGTCTCTCAGGCTGTTTACATCCCCGAAAAAGACATCCTCGAACACGCGAAAGGTTTATTGACCTTCGTTGATCAAAAAGACAACGACTTCAGCAGCATCTATCGCGATGTGCTTATTACCGCGCAGGATTCTGATAACAGAAAGCAGACAGATACCCAAAAGGCAATCACTGCCACTATCACGGAAAAGGTTGGCGGCAGGGTTGAATGGGCGCCCGGTGAGGAACGGTATTACACCATCCGCGCCGACGGAACACGTATACCATTCTCAAACGAGGCTTCCGGTTTTAAGAAACTCGGCTATCTGGAACTGCTTGTCAGGTGCGGCCATCTCGAACCCGGTTCTGTGCTGTTTTGGGATGAGCCGGAGAATAGTCTCAACCCCGAACTCGTACCGATTCTTGTGGACATTCTCCTTGAACTGTCCCGCAACGGCGTGCAAATATTCATAGCCACACACAGCGAGATACTCGCTGAATACTTTGCCGTGCTTCATGAAAAAAGCAAAGGCGATGAAGTTAAGTTCTTCTCGCTATACAAATACGGTGACCGGATAAGGCATGATAACGGTGATCGTTTTGACCTGCTTAACCCAAACAAGCTGATAGATGAACCGGTCAGGCTATACGAGAAAAGGCTTGATAAGGTGTTCGGCGATGAATAAGACTATCTTTGAGAGGGGGATGACCTTTGTAGCCGATAATGTGTTTCATATTGAAAAGTCATCGCAATATGCGGAACTTGACGACAGGTTAAAAACAGTTGAATTTGTCCGAGCGAAAAACGATAAACTTATGTTCGTTGAAGCGAAATCGTCTTTCCCGAATTCAAGCAATATGTCGCCTAATCCCAAAAAAGAGAATAAAACAGGCGATGAACTTTTTCGCGAAGAGATTTCGGAGATCTGTGACAAGTTTATTCATTCTCTGAATCTGTATTCGGCAGTTTCCGTTGGCATAACTGCAGACAGATTTCCGCCGGATTACGAACCTGCAAACAAAGTATCGCTCATGTTTGTTTTGGTAATAAACGGATTTGAAAAGTCTTTGTGCGGCGAAATTGAAAGGGCTTTGAAGCAACGATTTCGGGAATCTGTATGTATATCCCAAATATGGAAGCCAGATGTGTGCGTTATGAACCATGCAACTGCAAAGGAGCGGCACTTAATCGCCGGTTGAGGGGGATACAGCATTCGCATAAATTTACGAAAAATTTGCTACAGCGCAACCGGCTCGGCGCAATTTTAATTTGTAATTTTGTAAAAAAGCAGTTATAATATTGCTATGGACAAATTGATTGACCGGCTCGCCGCGTGGATCACGGAGAGCTCAAACATCGTATTTTTCGGCGGAGCGGGCGTTTCGACGGAGAGCGGTATCCCGGATTTTCGTTCGGAATCGGGTCTCTATAACGCTAAGAGCAAGTACGGGCGCTCGCCTGAGGAGATCATATCGCATTCTTTCTTTACCGGATCACCCGAGGTATTCTACGAATATTACAAGGATAATCTGCTTTACCCGGACGCGAAGCCCAACAACGCGCACCTTGCGCTTGCGGCGCTCGAAAGGGAGGGTAAGCTGCTGTCGGTCATAACGCAGAACATCGACGGACTCCATCAGCTTGCGGGCAGCGAAACCGTGAGGGAGTTGCACGGCTCCGTGCTGCGCAACAATTGCATGCGCTGCGGCGCGTCATATGATCTCGCGTATATCCTTAACCCCGAGCACTGCACGGACAAGAGCGGAAAGAAGAGTTCCGTGCCGCGGTGCCGCGTCTGCGGAGGCATGGTCAAACCGGACGTCGTCCTTTATGAGGAATCGCTTGACACGGGCGTGATGGACGCCGCCGCGCGGGATATATCGTCGGCGGACATGCTTATAGTCGGCGGCACGTCGCTTGTGGTCTATCCCGCCGCCGGTTTTCTGAACTATTTCCGAGGCGAACGTCTCGTGCTGATCAACAAATCGCAGACAGGTTATGACAGCAGCGCGGGGCTCGTTATACGGGCGCCCATCGGCGAGGTGTTGCACGAAGCGCTGCAGCTTGTACAAACTCAAAAAGGATAAAAAGGAATAAATCAAATATGAATATATTACTGTCGAACGACGACGGCATTCGGGCCGAAGGCATACGCAGATTCGCTGATGCGCTCGGAACGCTTGGCGACGTATACGTATTCGCGCCTACGGATCAGATGAGTTGCTGCGGTCACGGCGTTTCGATCAAAAATATCGTTACGGCGAGGGAAGTGGATTTTCCCGGAACCGCTTTGGCCGTCGCCGTGGACGGCACGCCGGCGGACTGTATGAAGGTGGCGTTCAAAAGGCTTGAAGAGGAAGGCGTACACACGGACATGATATTTTCGGGCGTGAATATGGGCGGCAATCTCGGCACGGACACGCTGTATTCAGGCACGATTTCTGTCGCTATGGAAGCTGCTATGGCCGGTATACCGGCTGTGGCGGCATCTATAGATTCGCACGAACCCAAGCATTACGAGACGGTTTTGGAAATAGCCCTGAGTTTCGGCCGGCTCGGATCCGGCAAACTTCGCAATGACGTCGTCATCAGTATTAACGCGCCCGATCTGCCTCCGTCAGACATAAAAGGCGTCAAGGTCACGCGACTCGGCAAGCGCGAATACGACGCGTGGATTCGGGAAGAAACGCGCGAAACCGGTCTGCGCACATACAGATACGCGGGGTCTGTTCCCATATACAGGGATGACTTGCCGCCTGACGTCGACGTCGCCGCGCACCGCGAAGGTTACGCTACGGTCACGCCCTTATGCCATGACTTCACGGCGCGCGAAATGATCGACGAGATTAAAGCGCTGTGTTTCGGGCTCCGGCGATGACGTCTCTGATAATGGCGCCCGTTCCGGGCGTAAACGAAACCGGCGCGGGGTTCAAACAGTTGTAAATGAGGTGATTGGCTGTGCATACACGACCGAATAACAATCGCATTAAGCGGGATGAAACAATTTTGGCGGTGATAGATCTGCAAGAACGCTTGATTCCGGCAATGTACGAAGGCGACGAAACAGTGGAGCGCGCCGAAAGACTGATTCGCGGCTGCCGCATACTCGGCGCGCCCGTGCTTGTTACGCAGCAGTACACGCGCGGACTCGGCGAGACGGTAAACGCTGTAGCCGCCGCGTTGACGGAAGCCTTGCCGGCGGACAAAGACGGCTTGGGCGCCGTGCCGGCCGCCGAGTTTGTTCCCGTCGAAAAGACGAGCTTCAGCGCCATGGGCGCGCAGGACTTTGTGCTCAGGCTGAAAGCGTCCGGCAAGAAGAATATCCTGCTGTGCGGCGTGGAAGCGCACGTCTGTGTATTGCAGAGCGGGCTTGACATGCTCGCGAGCGGCTTCAACGTATTTTTTGTCTCGGATATCATATCGTCGCGCAAGCGCGGCGATACGGAAGCGGCGTTTCGCAGGATGGCGGCGGCCGGCGCCGCAGAGACGACGTACGAATCGGCGTTGTTTGAATTGTTGGAAGGGGCCAAGGAAAGCGGCTTTAAGCAGATTTCCGGTTTAGTAAAATAGATGCGCCTATTCGAAAACGAGATCACTGTGGAATCAAGGCCCCTGCTTGAGGAATACCTTGGAAGCTTTGAGTATAAGGCTTCCGGCATGTCGTTCACTTCCCTTTATATGTGGCGTGAGATAAATAAATTCAGTTGGGAGATCATAGGCGATTACCTGTGCATTGCCGCAGTCGACAATCTGGAAATAGAAATGGATATCCCGTTCATGTTCCCGCCGCTCACGAAAACGGGCGTTTACGAGCCCGAGAGACTTGCGGAGACTATATGCGGGGCGAAGAGGATATTCGAGGAAAAAGGCCGTGAATTCAAGCTTATGTTGGTTCCGTTCCATATGACGGACTTTATCGCGAAAGCTTTTCCGGGCAAACTGCGCATAGAGGCCGACAGAGCGAATTTCGATTATGTTTACAATACGCAGGATTTGATCGATCTGAAAGGCCGTGATTATCACGCCAAAAAAAATCATCTGAATTATTTTCTGAACAATTACGAATACGAATACACGGTTCTTAGCTCCGCCATGGCGAACGAGGCTATGGATTTTATCGAACGCTTCAACGAACGCAAGAATCCGGCCGACGCGCACGAAAAGGAATTGCTGCTCATGGAGGAACGCGCTATGCGCGACGTCTTCCACAACCTTGAAGTCGTCGGTTATCTGACGGGCGCCATACGCATAAACGGCAATATAGAAGCGCTCAGCATAGGCGGCCGGCTCGGCAAGAAGACGGTTACGGTGCATGTGGAAAAAGCGAATACGGAGTTTCGCGGGCTCTACCAAGCGATCAACAACGAGTTTTGCAGGCATGTGGCAAAGGATGTGAAGCGCATCAACCGCGAAGAAGACATGGGTATACCGGGACTGCGCAAGGCCAAGCTGTCGTACAAACCCACCATGCTCGTTGAAAAGTATACGGTGACGTTTATAGAGCCGCAAAGCTGCCGCGGATTCAGATAGCGGAATATGCCGGGGTTTTATATAGTTACCGTATGATTGTGAAAATATTATTAATTCTTGTCCGCCATATATACTTATGATATTATTAATTGTTGGAACAGCAATATAAGATGCAAGTATGGATTCACATTCGGATGAAAAATGGAGGTAATTTATGAAAGATGTTGTAATCGTAAGCGCGGCGAGAACCCCTATAGGCAGCTTCGGCGGTTCGCTGAAAGACCTTTCGGCCGCGAAGTTGGGCGGCATTGTTATCAAAGAAGCCTTGAAGAGGGCCGGCGTCGATCCGGCTTCGGTTAACGAAGTGGTCTTTGGCAACGTGCTTCAGGGCGGTCTCGGACAGAATGTTGCGAGGCAGGCTTCCATGGCGGCAGGCATACCCGTGGACGTGCCCGCGTTGACCCTTAACAAGGTCTGCGGATCGGGTCTTCGCTCCGTATCCTTGGCGGCGCAGATCATAAAGGCCGGGGACGCCGATATCGTGGTCGCGGGCGGCACGGAGAATATGAGCGCGTCGGGTTACGTCATGCCGTCCGCCAGATGGGGCGCCAGAATGGGCGACTCGAAGTTAGTGGATATGATGGTCAACGACGGGCTTACGGACGCGTTCCACAAATACCATATGGGTATTACGGCCGAAAATGTGGCCGAAAAATGGAACCTTACGCGGGAAGAGATAGACGCTTTCTCGGCCAAGTCCCAGCAGAAGGCCATAGCGGCCATAAAGGCGGGTAAATTTAAGGACGAAATCGTTCCCGTGGAAATACCTCAGAAGAAAGGTGATCCCAAGGTATTCGACACGGACGAATATCCTAAGGACGGCGTTACGTCCGAGAGCATCGGCAAGCTGAAGCCGGCGTTCAAACCCGACGGCGGCATCGTTACGGCCGCCAACGCATCCGGTATCAACGACAGCGCCGCGGCTCTCGTCGTTATGTCCGCGGATAAGGCGGCCGAGCTCGGCATAAAGCCGCTCGCGAAGATCATCGGCTACGGGTCGTCCGGCGTGGATCCCGCCATCATGGGCGTCGGGCCCATCGAAGCCACGCGCAAGGCTCTGAAAAAAGCGGGTCTTGAGGTCAAGGATCTGGATCTGGTCGAGGCGAACGAGGCCTTTGCTACGCAGTGTATCGCCGTCGGCAAAGAGCTTGGCTTCGATTCCGAAAAACTCAATGTGAACGGAGGCGCTATAGCGCTCGGACACCCGATCGGGGCCTCCGGCGCGCGCATACTGATTACGCTGCTGTATGAGATGCGCAAACGCAATTCCAAATACGGTCTTGCCACGCTCTGCATAGGCGGCGGACAGGGTACGGCGCTTGTCGTGGAAGCATAGAACTTAAGCCGAGTCGGGCGCGTGGCGGCAGCGCCATGCGCCCTTGACGCGTCAAAATTCAGAGAGGTGAAGAGGCGGTGAACTACTATCAGCGCGATATGGAATGCGCGCCTGCGGAATCGATGCGCGCGCTCCAGTCGGAACGGCTTGTCAAGACGGTTCGGCACGTATATGATCATGTGGCCTATTACAGGAACAAGATGGCGGAAGCAGGGCTTGAACCGGGTGATATCAAGTCGATAGACGATCTGCACAAGCTGCCTTTCCTTACGAAAGACGATCTGAAATCGGCCTATCCTTACGGTCTTTTGGCCAAGCCCTTGTCCGACTGCGTCAGGATACAATCCACGAGCGGAACTACGGGCAAGCGCGTCGTGGCGTTTTACACGCAGCACGACATTGATATTTGGGACGAATGCTGCGCCAGAGCCATAGTGGCTGCGGGCGGCTCAAACGAAGATGTGGTTCACGTCTCATACGGTTACGGACTCTTTACGGGCGGTCCGGGATTGAACGGGGGTTCTCACAAGGTCGGTTCGCTTACGCTGCCCATGTCGTCCGGCAACACGGAAAGACAGCTGCAGTTTATGACAGATCTCGAAGCGACCATATTGTGCTGCACGCCCTCTTACGCCGCTTTTCTGGCGGAATCGCTGATCAGCCAAGGCTTGCGCGACCGGATCAAGCTGAAGGCGGGCATATTCGGCGCTGAAGCTTGGAGCGAGGAAATGCGCCGCGATATCGAAAATAAGCTCGGTATAAAAGCTTATGACATTTATGGGCTGACGGAGATCACAGGCCCCGGCGTTTCTTTTGAGTGCCCGGAACAGACGGGCATGCACATCAACGAAGATCATTTCGTGGCGGAAGTTATAGACCCCGAGACGGGGAATACGTTGCCCGACGGCAGCAAGGGCGAGCTCGTATTCACGTGCATCAGCAAGGAAGCCTTCCCGTTGCTTCGCTATCGCACGCGCGATATCTGCGTGCTGAACCGCGACGTCTGCTCTTGCGGCAGGACGCTCGTCAAGATGGCGCGGCTCATGGGCAGAACCGACGATATGCTGATTATACGCGGCGTCAACGTATTTCCGTCTCAGATCGAAACCGTGCTCTTGAAGTCGGGTTATTCCCCGAATTATCAGATCATCGTCGACAGGGAGAAATACACGGATACATTTGAGGTCAAGGTCGAAATGACGCAGGAGATGTTTGACGACACGGTCAAGCGCATAGAGGCGAGAGAGGCGGAGCTTCTGTCTGCTCTTCGGGCAATGCTCGGTATTTCTCCCAAGGTGACGCTTGCCGCGCCGCAGAGTATAGCGCGCAGCGAAGGAAAGGCTGTACGCGTCATTGACAAACGCAAGATATAAAAGTCCAATAAACGACCCAAACGCCGCGTCAGTTTTACCCTGTCGCAAGCTCCGGGCACACGTGTTAACGGGAGGTACAGGCAATGACAATAGATCAGCTTTCCATATTTGTTGAGAACAGTCCCGGGCGTCTGGCGGAGATTACGGGCACGCTTGCGGACGCCGGCATCGACCTGCGCGCCATGTCCATAGCGGACACGAAGGATTTCGGCATATTGCGCGTCATAGTGAACGATCCGGGGCGCGCCGGCGAAGTGCTGCGCAGCGCGGGCTGTGTTTTTTCCGTCACAAAGGTGCTTGCGGTTTCCATAGACGATAAGCCGGGCAGCCTTTCGCGCATACTCGGAGTACTGGCCGGGGAGAACATCAGCATTGAGTATATATACGCGTTTATCACGCGAAAGAAAGACAACGCTTATGTGATTTTTCGCGTGGAGGACAACGACCGCGCCGTCGCCGCTTTCACCGCGCACGGCGTCAAGACCGCCGGCGCCAATGAGTTGTACGAACTGTAACGCTTTCGCGGCGGCGCGTCCTCTTGTTCCGTCTGTTTTGACAATTGCCTTTTGACAGCTTCGCATGATATGGTTTGGGTTCCGCGCAATGGGAAACTGTGAACCTCGTCAGGTCCGGAAGGAAGCAGCGATAAGCGGATATTCACATGTGCCGCGGATCGGCCTTTTCCAAATCCTGCGAAGCTGCCGGAAGGCAATTCGATTTTGTTTACGCGTCGCGTCGGCGGCCCGAACGGAGGTTTTTTTGTATCTCGCATTGTATCGCAGATTCCGGCCCGAAACATTTGAACGGGTGCTTGGTCAGGAGCATATCGTCAAGATATTGACAAATCAGTTGCGCAACGGAACTGTGGGCCACGCCTATCTGTTTTGCGGAACGCGCGGAACGGGCAAAACCACGATGGCGAGGCTTTTGGCAAAGGGCGTCAATTGTCTGTCGGACGGCGAAAGGCCGTGCGGCCTGTGCGCGAATTGTCTTGCCGTCAAGGACGGGGTATTCATGGATGTGATCGAGATCGACGCCGCGTCGAATAACGGGGTCGAGAATATCCGCGAGCTGCGCGAAAGCGTAAAATATCCGCCGAGCGTCGGCAGACGCAAGGTCTATATCGTGGACGAGGTGCATATGCTTTCATCGGGCGCCTTCAACGCGCTCCTGAAAACCCTTGAAGAACCGCCCGAATACGCGATGTTCGTGTTGGCGACGACGGAGCGCAGGAAGTTGCCCGCCACCGTTCTCTCGCGCTGCCTATGTCTGGATTTCAAGCGCGTGCCCGCGGAAGCCGTCAAAAAAGGAATGAGGGATGTTTGCGCCGAGCTCGGCGTCGGCGTTACGGAAGAGGCCCTCGCCTTGCTGTCGTCCAACGCCGACGGCTCGGTCAGAGACGCTCTGAGCCTTTTGGATCAGTGCGTATGCGCCGTGCCGGATGAGGTGACGAGGGACACGGTGCTCGAATTGCTCGGCAGTCCCGGCGAAGAAGAGCTCATACTGCTGACGGATACTGTGTTCGACGGGGATGTTTCGGGCGCGCTGATTCAGCTGAATCGTTTGTTGGCGGAGGGCCGCGACGAGAGACAATTGATAAGGGATTGGATCGAACATTTCAGGCGATTGATGTTGCTGCGGCATTTGAAAAGACCGGAGGACATACTGAATATGTCGGTCGAGAATATAGATATACTCAGGAAGCAGTGCGAAAGGCTTGCGCCCGCATTCGTGAACGACGGCATATTCGCCTTGGCGGAGATATTGAACGACGCCGCGTGGTCGGCGCAGCCGAGGGTGCTGCTTGAGATCGGAATAATAAAAATGGCGTCGCCGAGAATTTCAGGCGATGCGGCCGCGGTTAAGCCCGCGCCAACGAAGCCCGCACCGGTCACGAAGCCCGCGCCCACGTCTGCGCAGCCGTCTTTCGCCGCTGCGGAACAACGCGCGGCTTCGCGTGAACCCGCGCCGCCGGAACCGGAGCCGTCCGAACCGACGCCGTCCGAATCCGTACCGCCTATAGATTGGCAAGCCGTAATAGCCGAAGTTAAGAAAGAAAAGTCCGTGCTTATGAGATTGGACGGACACAGCAGACTTGCGGATGTCGGCAAAGGCGTGTTTGTAATTGAGGTTTTCGACAAATTCACGAAGATGACCGCCGAGGACGGCAGGGATCGGATAGAAGCCGCAGTCGCCCGCGTTGCGGGAATGCCGTTTCATATGGACTGTCGTCTCAACGAAGGCGCCGCGAAGGGTCGAAAATCCGAGCCCGAACCGGCCGAGCCCGAGCCGTTCGAGAATGAGGAAAAAGAGGAAGATGTACAGATACAGGAGACGCTTGATTTAGGTTAAAGGAGAATCGGAAAATGGGGAAAGGCATGAGAGCCGGCAAGAAGCCGGGCAACCCAAACAAAACGTTTACACCCAAGGGCGGCGGCGGAGGAGGTCAAGCCGATCAAATTCGCAGACTTCAGGCCATGCAAAAGCGCATGGATGAAGTGCAGGCCGAAATCGAAGAAAAAGAGGTTGACGCGACTGTCGGCGGAGGCGCCGTGAAAGTCAAGGTCAACGGCAAAAAGGAGCTTGTGTCCATAGAGATCAGTCCCGACGCGCTTGATCCGGACGACGCGGAAATGCTTCAGGATCTGATCGTCGTCGCGGTCAACGAAGGCTTGCGCCAAATCGAAGAGATTTCGAAGAATGAAATGGAAAAACTGACGGGCGGCCTGTCCGTTCCCGGTTTGATGTAGGAGAGCCGATGTCGTCGAAGCATTACGCAAAACCGTTGAACGATCTTATACGGGCGCTTTCGGGTCTCCCCGGCATAGGAGGAAAGAGCGCTCAGCGACTTGCCTTTCATATACTTTCCATGAACGACGGCGACGCGAACGCAATAGCCGAGGCGATAACGGAAGCCAAGCGTTTGATGAAATATTGTTCGGTTTGCGGTAACGTGACGGATACCGATCCGTGCGGCCTGTGTGAAGACGGGTCGCGAGACCGTTCCGTTATCTGCGGGGTCGAAAATCCGCGCGTTGTGGCGGCCATAGAGCGCACAGGGGATTTTCGGGGATTCTATCATGTGCTGCACGGCGTGATTTCACCGATGGACGGCGTTGGCCCGGACGACATCAATCTCAGGCAGCTTTTGACGCGTCTTCAAAAGGACGACGACGCGCGTGAAATTATAATAGCGACCAATCCGACCATAGAGGGCGAAGCGACAGCCATGTACATAGCCAAGCTGATCAAGCCCGCCGGTCTCCGCGTGACGCGCATTGCGCACGGCATCCCTGTGGGCGGCGATCTGGAATATACGGATGAGGTTACTCTTTCTAAGGCAATGGAGGGCCGACGCGAACTGTAATGTAACTACTCAAACACCACGTGATTTTTGTCCATTCCGGAACCTGAGAGCTAATTTGTCTTCCTCACGTAGCTTCAAGTACGTTCCGGGGAGCCAAATTACCTCTCAGAACCCGGCCTGAACAAAACTGACGCGGCGTTTGAGTAGTTTTGACTGAACTTTAGATAACTACTCAAACGACCGGTCTTTTTGTCGGTTATAGGCCGGCCTTGAGTTTTGCCAATTCGTCGTCGACGTCGGAATCCGATGCCGCTCCGTAAGATTTCGCCAGACTGTCGGCGGCGTCGGCGATCCCGTCGTTGAGTTCGGACGCGGCTTGCGCTCTGTTGAGCCTTTCGTTCGCTTTGCTTTCCATGTCGCTGAATTTGCTTCCTATTTCGGACGCCTTGCCCATAGGATCGCCGACCTTGTTAACGTTTTCGACGGCTTTCGCTATAGAAACAGTCGCTTTGACCTGCGCTTTGCGGCTTTCGAGCGCTTCAATGTCCGATACAAGCTTATTGTGCATCTCTTTCATCTTTGTCGCGTTTTCGGTCGCGACGTTCATGTTGTTCTCAAGCCCGGCCGCTCTTCCTTCAAGATCCTTGTATTTCTTGATGAATACCCTCGCGTCGTCGTCGTTGCCGGCTTTCACGGCTTTTTCGGCAAGGCCCTTGAATTTTTCGATCTCCGCTTTGTTCTCGCCGTAATCCGCCGCAGCCTTTTTCTCGACGGCCATAATATTGACCGTTTCCTTCTTGACCTCGGCAAGGCTCTCTTTCATATCGATCAAGTATTGGTCGATCATCTTTGAGGGATCCTCGGCCTTATCGAGCAGCGCGTTGATATTGGCCTTCATGATTGTGCCGAATCTTTCTAAAATTCCCATCTAAAACCTCCTTATTCTTACTGAACCGCATTTGCAAGTGTTCAAAAATCAGTCGTATTTTTTTGCCGCCTTGTCAGCGTCGTCCTCGATATTGAACGCGTCGTCTTCGTCTATGGGCGTGTTCAGTATTTCCGCGTTGAGCCTTTTCCGCTCGTTCACCCGCTTGACCATGGCAAGTATGAACGCGAATACGCAGATAAGCGCGACCAACGCCGCCGCGACGCATATCAGAATCAGACCGGTCGGCAGTGTTTTTGTCATTATTCGGTCGGCCGCTTCCGTGAATACCTTAGAGAAGTACTCGTTTTCGTCGTAATCGCTGTAATAGTATCTGTCGAAATAGCCAATGAGGATATCGCAGGCTTCCTGATCGAACACTGTACTCGCCGCAGTGCCCGCGACGTAATATATATCATAGTCGCTGCTGCTCGTTTCCAAGAACAGAATGACTATATGGCCTTCGTCGCTTATCTCTTCATCGTAGAGCGCATTCAGCGCGGTCTCAGCCTCGTCGTCCGAAACGAAAAAGTCGCCGTCCAAGGAGTCTGTGATCCACAGGTATGGCATGACGCCCGTCTTGTCGTAAAAATACCGCATAGACCGCTCGACGCCGCTCACATTGCTGATCCAGTGGACGTCGTCTTTCAAATATTCTGTTTCGAGCGCTATGCCTTTTACGAGCGGTTCCCTTTGATATGTGGACGCGGGAACGGAGCTTCCGTCTGAATATAATACCGCTGCTATCGCTACAGCCAATATGATTATGATTATTACGACGACGATAACGGCGCTATACGGACTTGGCCCGCGATTTCCCGATCCGTAGCGTCCTCCGTAAGATCGCCCTCCGCCGAAGAATATGAACGGGCTGCCGGATGATCTGCCGGGAGAAGATCCGCCGCCGCTTCTTCCCGCGCGCCCTCCGGATGTGAATCCGCCGCGCGACGAGCTGCTCACGTGCCCGAAGCTCCTGCCTCCCGAGTTGCCCCCGCCGAAACTCCTGCCTCCTCCTCCGAAGCCGCCGCCCCTGCCGCCTCTGCCCATCATTTCCTCCCGTCGCGCTGTGCGCCGCCTAATTGCCGATAGCGTCACTGTCTTTACTTATATTATATTCGGAAAACTCGAAATTATCAATAACTTAGCAACAACTTCGTAAAATATGAAGCATTTGTCGGTTGACCTGCGCAGTCCGCTAATATATAATAATACTTATCTCGGAATATTGTTGACGCGCCCTACGTCAGAACACGCTTTGTGTTCGGAGTCGGAAAGGAGTGCGAAATGGCTGATGTGACCAAACCGAACGTTGCCGTCGATACGGCGGGGCTCGGCCTTAAAAAGCATAAGATGTCAACAGCGACCGTCGTGTTCATGGTGTTTTCACTTGTTGCGGCGGGTTGCTACGGGATAGAGGACATGATACCGGAGGCCGGATCCGGCCTTACGCTTGTCATGCTTATGGTGTTGCCCTTCATATGGGGGCTTCCTTTCGGTCTTGTGGCGGCGGAGCTCGGATCGGCAAGACCGCAGGAAGGCGGCTACTATAAGTGGGTGCAGGAAGCACTCGGCGAATTCTGGGGATTTCAGGCGGGTTGGTGGCGAACATGTTCCATCTACGCGGATAACGCGCTCTATGTTATCTTGGCGGGCGGTTATGCCGCGCATCAATGGGAT
Organism: Eubacteriales Family XIII. Incertae Sedis bacterium; assembly: GCA_031266025.1. GTDB lineage: Bacteria > Bacillota > Clostridia > Peptostreptococcales > Anaerovoracaceae > JAITLA01. The sequence continues at coordinate 32,845 of JAISBV010000023.1, read as the reverse complement.
CTCGGGCCCGTAGGCCAGTACGCGATCAAGGTCGCCATGATCCTCATATTCATGTATATCAACATAAGAGGTGTTCGCGACGTCGGTATAGTCACGAATATCCTGTCTGTTTTTGTTATTTTGGCATTTGCCATGATCGCCGTTATCGGATTTCTCAACTGGAATCAAAACCCGTTCGAACCGTTTACCGCGGGTGCTGTGGAAGCGCCGGCTGATTGGATTTTCTACATAGGCGCGGGTATATCAATAGGCATGTGGATGTATTCGGGTTATGAATCCATGTCCACTATAGCGGGCGAGCTTGAGGATCCGCAGGTGATTCCGCGGGCCACACTGATCACGGTTCCGCTGATTATGGCTACATACATCCTTCCGACCATGGCGAGTCTGGCTTCGCTGGGCATGTGGGAGGACTGGGGAGGAGACGCCGAAGCGATCGGTTACGCCGACGTCGCCGCCGAATACCTTGGAAACGGCGCGGGGCTGTTCTTCATCATTGTAGCCATCGTGGCGCAATGCTCCATCTACAACACCTATATAGCTTCAGGCTCAAGAGGATTCTTCGCGCTTGCCGAAGACAAGCTGGCGCCGCCCTTCTTGGTGAAGGTCGACAAGAAATACGGAGTGCCCTATGTCGCTGTCATTTCAATAGCGGCAGTGAACTTGGTGCTCTGTGTCTTTGATTTTTCGTCAGTCGTCGTAATAGACGTATTTCTCTTGGTCGCTTCTTACATTATGGTTTATATTTCCGCAATCATACTGCGGAAAAAGATACCCGCATCAGAATACAAATTCCGCATACCGGGCGGAAACGGCGTACTTCGCGTAATCTGTATCGTACCCATCATCGTCGCCTTGGCGTCATTCCTTGTCAACGGCACTGACTACTTCATAGGCGGCATGCTCGGCATTATATCGGGGCCGATACTTTACTTTATTTGGAAAAGAATGTACGGAGGTCTTTCCAAGAAGGATCCGATCGCTCATCCGCGCAATCCGAATACGGGGCTTGCCAAAAACGATCTGAACAGGATGTCTGTAATGTTTCTCATACTCGGTTTGATCGGCGTCGTCGGGCGATTGTTCCTGCCTTGGTATGAAAATGATTGGGCGCAGGAGTATTATATCGAAGAATACGGTTCCGGCCTTTTCTCAAATTGGGATTTGATGTTAACTGTTATAACGGCGGCGACGGCGCTTTGCATTGTGCTTGCTGCTGTTTTGGCGCTTGCCGCACGCAAGGAGGAGAATGCGGGAAAATAAACTGCCCCGCAGCAAGACTACGGGGTATTAGAGAGCCGGGCAGTTTGATACGATAGGAAGTTATTGGGAGTGGGTTCAATACCTGCACCGGAAAAATGAAGCGTGGCAAGCCGCGGGGTACGCGTGCCCGGAGCTTGCGAACGGGTATTGAACCCGTTTGCGTAATAAAAATTAAATTTTGATCCGTAACAAAAAATTAAGGGGGATTATTGGTATGGATGAAAGGACAGTTGAAACGAGCGAACGAACGCTGACGCGCGGCATACGGCCGTGGCACGTTTCGTTCATAGCACTCGGCGGAATAATAGGCTCCTGTTATTTCTTGGAGCTTGGCGACACGTACGCGTCGCTTGGGCCCGGCGCCGTGTTGCTTACATATACCATAGCCGGGCTGACTATATTCGGCGTTATGCAGGCTTTCGCGGAGTTGTTGGTAAATATTCCGAGACGCGGATCGTTTGTTTCTTATACGCGCGAATTTTTGGGCGATACGGCTTCCGCAGGTATCGGATGGGCGTTCTGGGCCAACTGGGTTTGCTACATACCCTCCGAGGCGCTTGCTACGGCGATATTCGTCAATTCGCTGCTTAACGATGTGTTTGGTCTTCAAATGGGCGTGGGCGCCACATTCCTGTGGGGCGTTTTGGCCTTGGCTTTACTGACGTTTATAAACGTCTATCACGTCAAATGGTTCGGCAACGTCGAATCTGTAATGGCTATAATCAAAATCGTCGCGATAACCCTGTTCGTGATCTGCGGCGTCTGCATTTGGCTCGGACTCGCGGCGAGCGACGTGCGGGAATGGGGCGGCAACGAAGGTTTTATCGGTACAAGCATCATGCTCGCGGGAGAGGGCGACGTTATGTCGAAGCTCTTCCCTGAGGGAAGCTTGGTTATGATCACGCTGATGATATGGACGCTTGTGAACTTTCAAGGATCCGAAATCGTCGGACTTTCCGCCGCGGAAACGCAGAATCCCGAGGTCAATGTACCTACGGCCTGCAAGCGGGTAGCGTACCGCATCATCTTGATCTACCTTGTGCCTATATTCGTACTCACGCTTATCATGCCGTATTTTGAGGGCAATATAGAAAAGTCCGTTTTCGCGGACACGCTCTACCATTACGGTTTTACTTGGGGCTCGCAGCTTTTTACCATAGTGACTATGATCGCTGCGTTCAGCTGCGCGAATTCGGGCTTTTACGGCACTGTTCGGTCGCTCTACGGACTTTCCGTCGAGGGACTCGCGCCAAAGTTCCTGTCCAACCTGAACCGGTTCAACACGCCGCAGAACGCGACGTTTTTCACGCTTGTTCCGATCTGGCTCGTTTTTATACTCGGCTTCGGCATCAACGAGCTTGGATGGTGGGGCGGCGATATGCCGCTCTATACGGCCTTGGTCGGCATATCGGGCTTCACGGGAACCCTGTGCTGGGTAGGCATACTGTATTCCCAGATACGGTTTCGCAAGCGGCTCGCCGAGCGGGGTTATGATCCGAAAGAGGTATTGACCGTAAAGGCCGCTTGGTATCCGTGGCTCGGATATGTCTCCATCATCGTGCAGGTAGCGGCGATGATCATGCTGATCTTTGAAGAAGGCGGACTCAATATCTTCGTCCTGTCCATGATTATCATTATCGTGCCTATATTGATCTTCGTCATTCAGAAGAGACGCGGCAAGATCAGGACAAACATCGTGATAGGCGCGGACGAGATCACCTTCGATCAGAAGTTTCCCAAGAAAGATTGACTGACGGCGGGTTTTTGATTCTGTAATACTCAACGCGATCCGGCGAAAATCTTTGGCGGATCGCGTTGTTGTTATTGACAGACGCCCGTTCGCTGTGATAACATAATGTTCGGAAAGCGGGTCATGAAGGCTCGCACAGTGCACAAATTCTTGATTTTTATGCATTTCGGCCTTTACGGCGGACGCCGAAAAAACGACCGGTCGAGTGATCCGGTCATTAATTAACAGTATGCTCAATCATGAAGGTTGATTTGCCGCTGTACGCGGCGCGGTCGGCTTTCTTTTTTTATGCTTCGCCGCCGGGATTTTGATAAGGCTGCGGCGAGACCGGGCAAAGGAGGACGGATTTGCTGCGGGCATTCGGAAAAAAATTGCTGCTTCTTATTGTCTTCATGTTCGCGCTGTCGGTCATCGTATTCTTTTTGGCGAGACTCGCGCCCGGGGATCCGCTGCTCGCTTATTACGGAGAGGCGGCGGAGAGGATGAACGCGGAGCAGCGCATGGCCGCCATGGCGCGACTGTCATTGGACAGACCCATACCCGCGCAATACGTTTCGTGGCTCAAAAGCGCGCTTGCGGGTGATTTTGGCATATCACACCAATACAAGCGCGACGTTCTCTCGGTGATAGGGGCGCTGTGGAAGAATACGCTGTTGCTCGGCGGCGTTTCATACGTGCTGACATTTGTGTTCGCCGGACTGCTCGGCATATTCTGCGCCGCAAAGGAGGGCAGCCGCGTTGATCGCGTCATATACAGGGTCGGAACGGCGACGAGCGTGATCCCTTCGTTTTTCGCGGCCCTTCTGCTCATCCTGATATTTTCCGTTAATATGAGACTGCTGCCGACGGGCGGAGCGTATTTCATCGGAGGCGGGGGCGCCGGCGACAGAGCCGTTCATCTCATATTGCCCGTCGCCGTCATGATATTGTCGCATCTGTGGTATTACGCGTATATGATCCGAAACCGCATGATCGAAGAACTGCGAAGGGACTACATACTGCTTCTTCGCGTCAAGAGACTCGGCGCATTGAGGATACTGTTCCGGCATTGTCTGCGCAACGCGCTGCCGATGATTATCACGATTATGGCGGTGTCCGTTCCGCATATCATCGCGGGAACCTATATTGTTGAACTTGTGTTCGGCTACCCGGGCATAGGCACGCTTACGTTCGAGAGCGCGCGTTACCGTGATTACAACATGCTGTCGGTGCTGACGCTTATCACAGGGCTCGTCGTCTTGGTTTGCAATGTGGCGGGTCAGGAGCTGAGCGAGATTTTGGATCCGCGCATGCGCCATGACGAAGTTATCGAGGCCGATGAATATGCTGAATGAGAAGCTTAAACCCGTTTATTCGATCAGCCTGCTGTTGCTGATCGCCGCAGTCTGCGTCTGCGCCGGCGTAATCGCGCCCGGCGACCCGACGCGCATGGATTTTGACGCCCTCAATATGCCTCCGAACGCCGAGCATATATTCGGTACGGATCAGCTTGGACGCGACATGTTCAAAATGATCCTTCACGGCGGACGCGTATCACTGTTTGTGGGCGTGTTTGCCTCCGCGATTTCGGCGCTGATCGCGATGGTGTACGGCGCGGCGGCGGGACTTGCGGCGCGCCCGCTCGACAATTTCCTCATGCGATTTTCCGAGCTCTTGCTCAGCATCCCGTCCATTCTGTACGTCGTGTCGATTCAGGCGATACTCGGAAAGCCGACCGTAGTGTCGATCTCCGTCGTGATCGGCATAACGTCGTGGGCAAACATTGCGAAAATCGTGCGCGCGGAGGTGCGTCAAATCGGCAAGAGCGAGTATATTTCAGCGTCAAGGCTCATGGGCGCGCGCTTTGCCTACATACTGCGCCGCCACCTGCTGCCGAACTTTATCCCTTCGATAATGTTTATGCTGATCTACAATGTCAGTCAAGCCATCGCCGCGGAGGCGACGCTCAGCTTCTTGGGTCTCGGTCTGCCCCCAAGCGCCGTTTCGTGGGGTACGCTTATGTCGCTGTCGCAGGACGCGCTGCTTACGAACAGCTATTGGATCATCTGCATTCCGACGCTGTTCCTCGTCGTTACGCTCGTATGCATTGTGAACATAGGCGAATACTTGAGGAAAGGGTATTAAGAATGTCACTCCACCGGCTGCCCTTGGGCCGGTGGAATCCAAAAATAACAAGTTTCAGTTCAGATCCGGAATGACAAATTTTGGAGGTATAACTATGATGAGAAAAAATACTATAATCATACTCACGGCCGCGCTGCTGATATTCGCGTCGGCCGCGTGCTCAAGCCCGTCAAACAGCGCTCAGAACGTCGGATCCGGCACGACGGGCGATAAGACAACCCGGACGCTCGTCTATGGGAGCGGCGACTATTCCTCGATCAATCCCGCGCTCTACGAGCACGGCGAGATAAATCTGCTGCTGTTCGCGGGACTGATGCGGCATGACGCCGATAATAAGCTTACCCTTGCGCTCGCGGAGGACTTCTCTTATGACGAAGAGACGACGACTTACACGTTCCGGCTTCGCGACGGCCTGACATTTCACGACGGCGCCGCGCTGACTGCCGAGGATGTGAAATTCACGCTCGAAACGATCATGAATCCCGATAACGGTTCCGAGATCGCGTCCAATTACGAGGAGATCGAATCCGTAACGGCCGTTGACGCGCGAACAGTCGAGATCAAGCTGTCCGTTCCGAACGTCGCGATGCCTGACTATCTCGTTATCGGCATATTGCCCAAACACCTGCTTGACGGCCGGGATGTGACGACGGCGGCCTTTAACCAAAGTCCGATAGGCGCGGGGCCGTACAAGCTTGTCGATTGGGACATGGGGCAGAGCATAACGCTCGAACGCTTCGATGATTTCTACCTCGGCGCGCCCAAGATAGAACACGTAATATTCAAAATCGTCGAGGACTACGACGCGCGCGCGCTTCAATTGAAGTCGGGCGAGCTCGACCTCGCGCAAATCACGCCAAAGGACGCGGAAGAGTTCAAAAATAGCGCCGATTTCGACGTGTACGATATGGATACGGCCGATTATCGCGGCATTATGTACAACTTCGGCAACGCGTTTTGGCGGGACAATCCGGGTCTGCCCGCCGCGCTCAGCTATGCCGTCGACCGCGATGCGGCGGTGCGCGGCGTACTGCTCGGCAGGGGGCAGACGGCCTACTCGCCGCTGCAAAAGGGCGCGTACAGCAATCCCGACATCGAGCGCTACGCTTACGATCCGGACAAGGCAAAGGCTGCGATAGAGACGCTTGGCTGGACGCCGGGCGCCGGAGGATATTATGAAAAAGACGGTCAAGAGCTTGCGTTCAGCATCAGCGTGCGCCCGTCTGATCAAGTGCGCGTAGATATGGCGAATATCTGCGTGCAAAACTTTCGCGATATCGGCGTGAACGCAAGCGTCGAGATCAATGAAAATACAGATTGGGCAGGGCAGTATTGCTTCCTCATCGGCTGGGGCAGCCCCTTTGATCCGGACGATCACACATACAAGATATTCGGCACGGACAAGGGCGCCAATTACAGCTCATATTCCAACGCCGAGGTCGACAGGATACTCACGGAAGCGCGGAGCACGGACGAACCCGAGGCGCGCGCGCGGCTGTATTCGGAATTTCAGCAGGTGTTCTCCGAAGACCCCGCGTACACGTTTATCGCGTATATAGACGCGCTCTACGTCGCAAAGAAGGGGCTTTCCGGTATTACGGCGAATACGACGCTCGGACACCACGGCGTCGGAATCTTTTGGAATGTATACGAATGGGCGGTAACTACTTAAACCCCATGTGATTTTTGCCCGGCTCGGAACCTGCCGTCGGTTATTGGTCTCCTCACGTAGCTTCAAGTACGTTCCGAGGGCCAAAATTCGCCTCAGAACCCGATCTGAACAAAACTGACGCGGGATTTAAGTAGTTTTGATTGAATTTTTTGAGTAATATATGGACGAAATAATTTTGTACGTAAAAAATTTCTCGGTTACGTTTCCGGGCAAGAAGGCGGTGAGGGGCGTCAGCTTAGACCTGCGCCGCGGTGAGCTTCTTGCTCTTGTTGGCGAGTCGGGGAGCGGCAAGACGGTGCTCTGCCGCTCCCTGCTCGGCTTGCCCGGCCGCAACGCGACCGTCGGATATGACTTGCTCGAACGTCCGGCGCCGGCCGAGATGTCGCTCGTAATGCAAAACGCCGTAACGGCGCTCGACCCCGCCATGCCCGTCGGCAAGCAGATCGCCGAAGCGGCGCGCGCAGCGAAAGGCGGGGGCGCGCCGCCCGCCGAACTGCTCGCGCGCGTCGGCATAGACAATCCCAAGCTCAGGCAAAAGCAGTATCCATCGCACTTCTCCGGGGGGATGTGTCAGAGGGTCGCGATCGCGGCGGCGCTCGCGATGAATCCGAAGATCATATTCGCGGACGAGCCGACGACCTCGCTCGACGCTGATATTCGCATGCGCGTCATGGAGCTTTTGTTCGATATTTGCAAGAATTCGGATGTTTCGATCTTGTTTGTAACACACGACCTCGCCCTTGTGAAGGATTTTGCCGACCGCGTGCTGATAATGAAGGACGGCGAGATCGTCGAAAGGGGCACGGCGGACGGGATTTTCAAAAGCCCGCGCGAAGCGTACACGCGGGAACTGTTGGATTACGCCGCGCACAGCGACCCCGCACATCACACGCACGGAAAAATTCACTACCACGATCTACATCTCCACAGCCACAGCCACAGCCACGAGGGGACGCACACGCATACAGAACTCGTCGGCACGGAAACCGCAGACGATGAAACGCCGCCCGAGAAGGCGCTGATATCCGTGCGCAATCTCAGCAAATACTATCCGCTCGGACGCGGCAAAATCAACCGCGTACTCAAAAATATCAGTCTCGACGTCTATCCGGGCGAGATCGTCGGCCTGTGCGGCCCGTCCGGCGCCGGTAAGTCGACGCTTGCGCGCTGCTTAACCGGAATAGAGCGCCCAAGCGGCGGCACGAGGATCACGGACGGAGATTTGAACATTCAAATGATATTTCAGGACGCGAGTGCCGCGCTGAATCCTCGCATGACGGCGGAAGAGATCATCGCGGAACCGCTCCTTCTGCGCGACGGCAAGAATCCGCCGCGCTCCGTCGTACTTGATCTCATGGCCCGGGCGGAGCTCTCCCATGAGCTGACGGACCGCCGCCCGCGCGAGCTCTCCGGCGGGCAGCGCCAGCGCGTCGCGATAGCCCGCGCCATTGCGACAAACCCGCGCCTCATCATAGCGGACGAGCCCGTCTCGTCGCTCGACGCGGGCACATGCTCCAAGATCATACACCTTCTGAGACGCATAAAAGACGATAGCAACCTCTCTGTGCTGCTCATTTCGCACGACCTCTCCCTGCTCGCGCACGTCAGCGACCGCATATTGCGGATCCGATAGGCTGCAGATCGGCAGATTAACTCGCTGCTCTATGAGCGTTTGCTTTTGTCAAATGGAGTGTTACAATAAAAGTACAGTCGTTCTCACAAGAATCCGGTAAAATATAAACAACGGAAAGAAGAACGAAAACGGAAAAAAATTTGCAGTTAACAAACAAAGCGGAAGCGCGGAAGTTGCCCAAACCTGCATATAACATATCCGCTTAAAACTGTTAAGGAGTTTGCTTATGATTAATTACAAGTTGAAAATCACTGAAAGCGGGCAATCAATATATGACGAATTCACATCAAGCTCCGATTCGTTATATATTCCAAACGCTGTATTGGCGCAGATGCTCTTTGACGGCTTGGTTGGCATGAATCTTAACGGCGTTGCTTTGCGTACGCGTTCAAAGACAGTTAAGGCTAAAATATGTAAAATACTTGGTTACGCTGTGCCGAAATCATTCAAAAAGACTCAGCCGCGTTTTTTATCACAAAACTTCGACATATATATTCAGAAAAGAATGAATGTCCAAATATGGAACGAAGAAATAGCACCGCAACGGCGCCATATTTGAAGCAGCCGGGCAGACATTTCGAAGCAGGGACGTCCGGTATGTTATCGCAGATGGATTTGTCGAGGGCGATAACGTTGTAATACGTTGTGTTCATGTTGTTACCGGGCGCGATTTCTCGACGAACTTCCCATTGTTCGGAGGAAAAGTGCGAAACGCGAAGTTACAAATCCCGCTTCCGTCCGGTTTCTTTAGCGACTGAATGCCGCGTTCACAAAGGTGTTGATTTCGGAGAGGATGATTTCCTTTTGCCTATGAAGTACAGGTGCGTAAACAATCTCTCTGATTAGTTCTATTGCTGCTTGCGCATCGTGTGAATTGCGGTCAGGCAGAGGGAACTGCTCTACGTATTGGGACATAAATCTGCGCTTCCCGGAGTAGAGTTTGTTGTTGAAGCAGACATCGTAGTATTGTTCTGTAAACGAACTGTTGGCGACTGCCAACGCAAGCAATATATCATCTTCGGATATATCATTATAAAAGTCAATCCAATAACAGTCTCCGTTGACTACCGCTCCTGTTTCGTCTAACCAAAATTGCGGAGTGTCGGCGATGTCGCGGAAAACGATTTTCCGTTTGCCCCATGCCTCCGGGTTTTGAGGCACCCATATCTCGTACCAATTGCGATTTGCCTTTTTCACATATGGACGTCCTTCAAGTTGTTCTCGATGTGCCGAAAGGTAACGCAAAGTGTTCGGGTATTCTTCAATATCATAAGCAATTTTTTTGCCGTTTATAACAGTATGCGTGTACAGCACCTGCCACAGAAAATGGCTGTCGGGGGATACTTGTCCGGCGTTTCGGTGGGTTATCAGCGGTCTGATCAACTCCGGAACAAATTCTTCCTGCTCCCACGAATCTCGGATAAACACATTGTCGGCGGTCGTTTTGATGCCGACCCTTATTTTACCCAAATCACAAAAACGCTTAACCGTATTTCTTTCGATACCGGCAAGCCATGATTTGCGGCTTGTTGTATTTATACGCCAAGGCAAACCGTCTTGGCTTGATTGCAGTGTTCCGACTATTATGCTGAATCTCCGGCCGTCTTGAAGTTCAACGTTTTTTGTGCCGGTCAGCCCGTCAAAAATGTTATCCGGATAATGCGACGGCTCGCATTCTTTTGATTCATAAACCGATGTATGGATTGTTTCGACCGGACTTTGTTTTTTGCGGAAAACAATAACGCAAGGTAAAACAGAAGCGGCAAAGAGTTTTGTGTCGCCGAAATCCGTTATTCTTAAAATATCTGTATTAACGGTGAGGTATTTCCGTACTGCCTGTCCCGCTTTAATTGTCATGAATTTGTTTGATGTTATAAACCCCGCAACCCCGTCGTCGGTCAACAGTCGCTCGGCAAAAACAAGGAAAGCGTAATAAATATCAATCCGGCCGTCAAGCCCGGCGAGAGCGGCTATCCCTTGCGCCTTTGCCGCGCCGAGTATTTGAGTTCGGATATACGGAGGATTGGCGATGATAAAATCGTATCTTTGATTTGTAGACCCGCCCATCAACTCTAAAAAATCCCTGTTTTCAATTGTAATCCGCGCATTGGCGCAGCATTCGACGATGCGTTGTTCTGTCCGGGGTATTATGTCCGCGTCCGTTTCGTAGCCGACAACAATTACTTCCGGGCTCCCAAATCGGTTGTTAAGCGCATTAAGGAATGCAACAACCAATTCGCCGTTGCCTATAGCCGGATCGAGAATATAATATTTGTCTTTTGCACGGACCCGGGTTTCAATCATTTTGTTTGCCACATACTCGGCCAAATCCGTGGGCGTATAAATAATCCCGTTTGATTTTTCGGCAGATTCGTTACTGTAACGAGCGCAGGTGTTACCGGCGGTATCGTCGGAACGACATGTTGAGTTTTCAACCGAAAGATTTAATTGTTCCGGAAGCAAAGAATGAACGCCGCGCTTGCTTCTTTTTGTTACGGGATATACTTCATCGCTGTCTACTACCCAATTACGTCCGATTTTGTATGCGGTTTTTAACACACCCCTTTCAGCCAAACGCCGTAAAGTGTCTCCGCTTTTTCCGTGAAGTTCTCCGTATTCCGAAAGTGAAACAAGCATAATCCGGCCCTCCTTGTCGATATTCATTATACACGATAACGTGCCGTGGATCAAGAACGACAAAAAGACTGTTAGAAAACTGCAATATGAACTATAACCCCGCCTTTATCTGATCCACGTCAGGTATAAAATATATGTTGACATATTTAGGATAGGAGCATAAAATGAATCATAACAGTTGCGCAGTTGCTTTTTAGGTAACAAATGATTCATATATGTAATATTTACACGGCCGGGCAAACGATATGACAAGGAGGAACACCATGGAAATTATTGAACAAACGAACAAAACTGTGTTGTTTGATGAGATCAACCCTGAGAAATACAACATTTTGACCTTGATCGGCGAAACAAGGAATGTGGAAAGTCTGTCCGATGAAAAAGTGCAGGAAATCAACGCCGCGCTCTGTGTAAGCAGCTTCGATGAATTTTTGTACAAATTTTCTCCGACTGTATATTCGTATTTCGACGCCGCAGGGCAGAGGGTTCTTTATACGCTGAAAAAGCCCGACTTACCCGAAAACTTTGTTACGGAGATTCCGATCACCGAAGGCAACGATTTTTTAAAGATGCTTACAACGCTCATGAGCGCGAAACGCGCGCAGGGAACAGTGAATGTTGATTTCAAATTCGAAAATTTGCTGGATTTGATTTCTCCGGGAAAAGTTATAGAGGACATAAAGCAGACCAGGCAGGAAATTCACTATACATATGATCAATACGAGACGTTGGAAGAAGACGATCCCAAGAAGCTTGACGTGGGCGACAAACTGAACAAACTGTTCGAAGAAGCAAGTGCGAATTACAACAATGCTCTGGCTATGCTGCCCCTTGCCATTGAAGACGCGAAAACGCGTCTGCTGCTCGGCGGAGAACAGGCGAGCGCGGGCGGAGAACCTTTGCGGATCGGAACGCTCAGCATGAGTGAAGGCGGCGAGTTAAAGATTTTGGAATTGCCCAAAACGGAAAAGACCGCCTTGGTCACAACGGGCGGCAAGAGTGAAGCCGGCCTTGTAACTGCTTTCGAAGAAGACTTTTACGCCGTCAACGAAGAAGAAAACGCGTCGCCGTACTTGAAAGCCTTGGTTGTGCGTACATTCTGTCCGCTTGCGGCGGCAAGCGCCGAGATTGATGTGGAGAAAGAAGCCGCGAACTATAACAGCTATTTGGAGTTTTACAAAAAATCCAAGGACGACTTCATAAAATGCGTGAAACCCTTGATCGAAAAGATACTCGGCGTAAAGTGTTTCTTTGATCAGTACGATGTAAAAAGCAAGGAGATGCAGCCCAAGCTGTTGATTACGAATACATCCCTCGATATGTTGACGAAAACGTCCAACCTTGCGCGATTCAATACCTACCTCAAGACGGTCAACTGCAAAAACGATTTTTCGAATACAATTTGGTTCGGCATCGTGCCGTCAGTGGATGTGGATGCAAGCGGGAAGCGGACTGTTACGCGCGAGCGCTTCAAAGGCCACGAAAAGGCGGGCGTCGGCGTCGTTCGCGGCTCGTCAACATTGGAAAACCTCGGTATTTTGCTTGATGCGGTCAAGGATTACAGGGTTCAGATTTTTTACAGTTTCAGAACCGGGGAAGATACCACATTCGACAGACTCGCAACCGAGGGCGTCGACCAATACGTCAGTAAAAGCGCTCCGCTTATGCGCAGAGATTTCAGTGAATTTGCCGTACCGTGTCTGCCGAATTTCACAGTTATACCCAAAGAACGTTCGGGCGTCATCTTGGACAAGGCAATGGAAATCGACGAGAACGGCGTGCCCAAGCTGTCGGAAAACGACATTCAAAAACTGTGGATAGAGGGCATCTATGTGGGCGCGGCATATGTCGCGGCGGGTTGCGTAGCCGCCTATCAATGTCCGCAATTCTTGAAAGAGAAGAAATTCAAGCCGATAAGCCCCGAGTATCCGGGCGTCAGGTTTGACGTGGAACACAAAAATAACGCGCTTCAAATTCCGACAACGATGGCGAAAGAGATATACGGTCTTACGGAGAATGTGAAGAGCTCGATCAACAGAAAGGGTTTCGGTTTCGTCTTTTCGAGTGAGAACGCGAAATTCGGCAAGACAGAGATCAAGAATGTCACCGTATACAAAGCGCGCAGCCTGTCCGAGGTTGACAATGAGTTTGAATCCGTCTACAAAACCTTGGTCAGCACGTACATCCATAGGATACTCACATATGTCACAAACGACATGAAAGAGGATAATATCGCGTTTTTCTTCAGCAACAATCCGGACAGTCAGAAAAGCAAGTGGATGGCAACGTCGGAATATGTCAACTCGGTTTTGCAAAAAGGCGACGAGCTCAGCCACAGCATTGACGTGCAGAACGGAAGATGCGATATCAACATATCTCTCAGCGGCAGTACACGGAACCTTGACGTGTTGATTTCAAGAAGCAAGGCAGCCGTATAAATTATTTGATCGGCAATTGCCGAATTTTATGAACAGGAGGATAAGAATATGGGATTCCGATTGAGCATCAAAGGACAGGACAATGTTGAACTTGTCGAAAAGAATTTGGAGACCTTGTATTTCACTGCGGACACGCCGCATGATTCGGATGCGCGTTCAACCGATCTCGGCGCGACACTGACCGTCACGGGCAAGATTTTGACGGCCACGGACGGACAGGCTGTTGACGACACGATCAAGCTTGCGAAATGGTCGAATGTACAGGCGGAAAGCGCCGACAGCTACCGCGATGTGACAGGTTCCGTTATCGCCGCCGGCCAGATTGTGAGACAGTACAGTTTGCCGAAAGCATTCGTCGTCGATTATACGGAAAGCTTTGACGACAACGAAGGCGTCGGGCATTTCAGCCTTACCGTGAAGCAGAAGAAGGATTTGCTTGACACGATCAAACTTGACGGCGGATACGACGCTTAAAAAGCGGTTCGAATAAAGAAAGGAGACGTAAAATGGGTTTTCAGGTAAAAGTGGAAGGCGGAAGCGGCGCCTTTGAAATTAACAGGGAAAACATTCTGACCGTGGAATACAAGTCTGACATTCCCGGCGATTCCAACGCTCGCAGCAAAGATCAGGGTGCTACGCTCACGGTCACGGGTAAGATACTGACGGGACTCGGCGGATTGGTCGGCGACGCGACCATCGAGCTCGGCAAATGGTCTCTCGTTCCTTCGGAAAGCGCCGAAGCATACCGCAATATCAAGGTGGATGTTCTTGCCGCGAATCAGGTTGTAAGGAGCTATACCTTGCCGAACGCCTTTGTGATCGACTATAAAGAGGATTATTCGGATACGTCCGGCACGGGCAAGTTCACGCTTGTCGCGCGTCAGAAGAAAGACAAATTGGCGGGCGTCGCTATCGAAGGCGGCTACGCTTTCTGATTTTGAACCTTTTCCGAAAGCGATGAATTATGGATAAACGTGCGACGCTTCGAAGATTCGATACGACAGCGGCGATTATATCGCTTATCGGAGCGATAGTGTCCGGTGTATGGATACGGGAAGGATGGCTGCGGATTCTTTTGGCGGCAGTGTTCGGTTTTGCGTTCGTTGTTTGCTTGGTAAGGGCGTACCGTATACGTGAGCGGTTCGCGCTTCAAAGCGGCGATTCGACGAATCAGCGTACTGTCAAATTGCTTGATGAAAACAGGCAAGGCATCTGCGACTTTGATCTCGAACGAAAGATTTCGCTCTTGATCGGCAAATCAACGTATGATCAAACCGCCGACATTGACCTTTCAGGCAGCGCCTTTGCCGCAACGATAGAAAATACCCACGCCGTGCTCAATTATGCGTCAGGCAACTGGTACGTGGAGGATGTCAGCGAAACCGGCGAGGTGCTGCTTGAGAAAAACGGATTGCGCCGGCGGCTTGCCAAGGGTGAACCGTGCATGCTTGAAACAGGCGATGTCATTGGGATCGGACGCGCCGAATTGCGATTTATGTGATTTTTGCGAAACATAAACCCGAAGCGGTAATCCGAGCAGATGCGCCGGGCTTCCGATACGGATTCTGCGGAAGCGGCATTTTGCCGCTTCTTTGTTCATAGAGAACAGGTAAGACCTTAGAGCAAGGAGTGATAAATTTGCTTAGGCGTTGTAAAAACGGACATATGTTCAACGACAGGACATACGGCGCGATATGTCCGTACTGCAATACGGATACATCCGAACGAAAACAATCCGTTCCGAGCGAGGACGGACTTGTCGAGTTGCCGATGAATTACGAGGCTTTGAATCCCGTGTGCGGATGGATCGTCTGCATTAAAGGGCCTTCGCGCGGGCATGCTTACAAAATCAAAGCCGGAAAGAATTTCATCGGTCGCGCGGACGACATGGACATTCAGATTTTGGGGGACGACAAAATAGCGTACCGAAAACACGCCGTTATCGCGTTTGATCCCAAAAAGAAGAATACCGTGCTGCTCCCGGGTGATTCCGGAGAACTCGTTTACTGCCAAAATGAGCCGGTGTACACTCCCACAGAGCTCGGGCTTCAAAACAACATTGAACTCGGCGCGAGCAAATTTCTCTTTGTACCGTTTTGCGGCGGACATTTTAATTGGGATGATATGGGTGTGAATGTATGACGGAGAACTGGCCGTACATTTTTGCTTTATCGTCCGCTCTTGTTGTACTGCTGCTTCTTGTGTTCAGAGAACGGGCCGCGAAAGAAGTGACGTTTGTCGACATCGGCGGCGCGCAGACAAAAGGCAGACGGGAAACACAGGCCGATGCCTTTGCCGTGAGCATGTCCAAAAGCGGTTATATGATGGTCATCGCGGACGGAATGGGCGCCGAGACCCTTGGGGTAAAACTTTCAAAGATTGCGTGTCAGGCGATAGAAGAGCAGTATTCTTATTACGGAAACAATATGAACACCGCTCTTTTCTTTAAAAGCGCGATGGCGTTTGCAAACAAGCGGGTGTGCAATTATCTCGGCGGCGAAAGGGGCGGCGTGTCGCTCGTCGTCGCGCTCATGATCGGAAAACGGCTGCACTTCGCATATGCGGGGAACACAATGCTCGCCGTACTGCGAAACGGAGAACTCATACCGCTTTTCAAAGGGCACACGATGCGTGAATTTGCCGAAAAATCGTATGCGGAGGGAAAGCTCGAACGGGATGACGCTCTTGCGAGACTGTACGACAAAAGAGTATATAGGTATATAGGACACGAAGAATTCGATTTTGAGGGCGAGGGAGCACCCGTTTCTTTAAAAGCCGGCGACGTCGCCATACTTATGACGGACGGCGTATTTTCCTGTTTGGGAATGAGAAATACGGGTGAGTTGCTTTCGGGCCGCGGAGACGGGCGAACTTTGGCCGGCAAGGTGATTGCCGCCTGTGAACGGGCGTTCTGCGACGACAATGCTTCCGTCATTGTAGCAAAAATATGAACCGGACAAAATGAGGCAAAGGACAGATGAGAAAAGAGAATTCCGAGCTGCGGACAGGATTCGTTTCGGAAGCCGGCACTTATCTTCAAAATCACGATTTTTTCACCTTTACGGAGTTTGAAAATTTTGCGTGTTATATATTGGCGGACGGCATAGACGACGACCCTTCGTTGAGCGCGGAAGCGGCCGTGCGCGAAATCATGCGTGTTTTTATGGCTAAGCCCTCCATGAAGACGGGCAAGCTTATGGATTTGCTTGAATCCGCAAACGAGTTACTTGTCAAAAAATCCAAAGACACGGTGCTTGAAGTCTCCGTTACGGTAATAGTGACCGATTATGCGAAATATCGTTACGCGCAGGCGGGCAATGTTAGACTCTGCCACATCAGAAACGGCGCGGTGCTTTATGAAAGCAAAGATATGTCGCTTGCGTCCGCGCTTGCGGACAAAGGCGAATTGGCACAGGATAAAATTTCCGAGCATGAGGAGCGCCACAATCTGAGTTGCTACCTCGGTCAGCGCGCTTCGCGCTTTCTTCCGTTTGTTTCTGGAAAGCATAAACTGGAAGATGGCGATATACTTGCGCTTTACACGAGGGGCGTTTGGGAAAAGCTCGGTGTGCAAGACCTGCTCGAATCGTCGGAAGGTGCGGCGGAGCCCGAAGCATGGGTAAACGCGGTCGAAGGTCTTGTTCTTGCGCCTACCGACAAACCAATAGAAAATTACAGCTTTGCTTCGATTTTTGTCGATAAGATATACGAGAACGCAGAGAATCGCAAAAAGCTTGTCAAGAAAATATTAATGATAGGAATCCCAATTCTCGTCATACTTTTGGCAATCGGGATAACGCTGTTTGTCAGGCACAACATAAGGCAGGCCGATATTACGACGATGAACGATGCTTTTACGGATGCGAAAGCCGCTGTGGAGATAAACAATTTTGCGCGGGCATCCGAAAAAGCCGATGAGGCCTACGCCCTCGCGCAAAAACTGAAGCTTCCCGACGAAAAACAAGAACTTCTTGATTTGACGATTTTGCTTTCACGCATCATTGCGGGCGATGAGGCTGTGCGCACAGGCGACTACGCGAAAGCATACGATGAATTCAGGGCCGCGGAAGAGAAAAGTTATTATGTCGATTTGCAAGCCACGGCTTATATCGACGCCAAAATCAAGCTCTCCTCAGACCATACGGAACTTCTGAATCTCCTTGATCGCGGTGACGCGGCCTTGGACGACGGCCGCCCCGAAGCTGCGGAGCAGTATTACACGGAGGCGCGCACATTGGCTGCGGAACTCAGAGCCGCCGATGAAAAGCAACGTGCGCGTGACGGTATCGAAGCGGCGCGCGCCCTTGCGGCGGAACAAAGGGCGACCGATCTGAAAGCCGAAGCGCAAGGTCGCGAACAACGCGGCGACGAAAATCCGGAGATTGCCATGGAAGAATACTTGCGTGCGGCGGAGCTTTACAAACAGGCCGGCGACACGGCGGCTGAGGGTTTTCTGCGCGGCAAGATCGATCAAATTGCGGCGGATACGGCCGCCGAGACGGAAAATACAGCCGTCGCCCGAGCCCAAGCTGCGGAACTTAACGGGGATATGGCTTTGGGCGCGCACGATTACGTCCTTGCGCGAGAACAGTACATGTCCGCGCAGTCGATATATATCGACTACGGCATGACCGATCCGGCGCAGGAAATAGCACAGAAATTAATGCGTCTCTTTTCGGCTGAGCAAGGCGGCGCCGAAGAACTCGAACGTGCGGCCGGATATATGCGTGACGGCGACGCAAATTTCGTCAAAGGCGAAAATGCCGTCGCCCGACTGCTCTATCAAACGGCGCGCGATATCTATCAAAACCTCGGCCTTCTTGAAGACATGGAAAAAGCGCAGACCAAGATGGATCAAGTCGATAAGAGAATATCGGAATCGGGACGTTGATATTATGAAAGAGTTGTTGAAAAAAAAACTGAACAATGTAAAGGATCTCGAACAGAGGAAGGCCTTAAAAGAATTAATAGATGAATTTCTGTTGCCCATGGCCGAATACCAGGACGAAAGATGGGAAGAACTTGTAAGTCGCGTTGCGAACGAAATTCGGCCTCGGAATGAACAGTTCTGCGATATCGTAATGGGGTTGTGCGGCAAAGATGAGTACGATCCCGCGCATTCTTACCTTTTTCCGATTTTGCCGTTTGAAACCCTCAATCTTTCAAGTATTGAGACATCGCTGAAGGACTCGAACGAAACACACGCGCCTGTTACGCTTTTTTCCGCGTATATCGACGAAACATGGGAGAGGGTTCTCGAAATTCTGTCGGAAGCCCCCGTTTTCGATGTGAATCTTCGCACAAATGACGGCGCTTCGGTGAACGGCTCTTGCTGTCTTGTTCCCGATGAAAAGTACAAGGACGCGCTTAGGGATGTGTACCGCAGTTTCGAAAAGAACGGCTTGCCTTGGAATACCGTTTGCACCGCGTATATTGACAGGATGGCAAGCGCAGTGTTAACGGAGTGTGAGCCGTTCCCCGCAGACGCGACCCTTGCGGAGATCAACGTGAACTTCGGGGATGCGGCTCATATATTCAGGACGGATATGGCGCCTCTTTGGAATATTGCCCGCTTGGAAATGAAGTGTAACGGAGCCATATTCCCCTTGGAGGACAATGTTACTTTTGAGCATTATATTGAAATAGAATCATCGGAGACAGAACACGGATATTTGGTAGCCGCAAACAATGAATACGTTCGATCCGTACGGAAGGAGGGCGCTACTCTCATCATTACGACAAACGACGCAAAGGGTAACGATACCGATGTATATAAGATTGTACACCCTCGTGATTCGCAAACGGACGCAAAACTCCCCTATCCCCTTTTCCTCAACCGCCGCAGATCATTTTTTACGGACATGCTGGCAAACAGAGCGACGAATGTATTCACATACGCGGAGGTCATGCGCATTATCAGTTCATATTCCTTCCCTTTGACCGTGCGTGACATAAAGGTTACGGACGAAAAATATCCATCCTGTACGCGAGGCACTATGAATTTCGCGCTCGACGACGCATTTTCACACATAAACACCGCACAAACCCTTTGCGTTTCTTTCGACGCCGATGAGAAAGGAAAATATACGCAGGATACGATTCGCTTTTTGATGTCGGAACTGCAGATGCGTTTCCCCGTTTATCTGTGTGTCGGGGTGCTCTTATGAAATACATATGGGAAGCGGTTACAAAAAACAGACTCTGCGGGGCGATGCTTTCGGATGTTTTCTTTGTTCCCGCGCGGAATTTCTCACCCTACATGGAAGTCAATTCCGAGAATCTGAACGAAACGTGTATTTCGGGTGATCTTAGGATAGAGGTGAATCCTTTTATTCGTTTTCACGGGATATTCGGAAGCTTTATGCGCCCGAAATTATCGGAATACGATGAATACAGGAACGCGCTGTTCGATATCATTATGCACTTTCTGCTCGCGACGGACAAGAAGAGCGGTCATAACAGCCGCAGCATTCTGAGACTTTTGATCTCAAGGGATATTCGAAACGGCCTTTTCGGACGCGAGATCGGAAAGGATTTTGCGCTGCTTGACGACAAAGCCGCGGACGCAATCGCGGACGGCCTTATTTTCTTATATGAACACGGGGTTTCCGTCCACCTTCACGGTGAAATATGCAAGAGACTCTTTGAGAACATGATATCATATATGAAAGTTCGCGGGGAGAGGACGCTTCTCATCTATCACGGCATATCCGCGACACGGTACGGCGCGATGATCGCGACACTGTGCCGGAGACTTTTTTTGCCGGCCAATATGAAGACGGAATTTTATTGGGATAAACATTTCGGCATCATAGGGATACCGGAAACGATGAAGACCGGCGAGATGGTTTTGATTTGACGAGTAGGTGACAGGCATGGCAAGATATTACGAACGAAAAGAATTGGAATCGTTGACCGAGTACAAGCTCAGAGAGATCAGCAGGGAAGAAATGCTTGTGAAAAGCGCCGTTTTTGAGCTTGACAGGTATGAGTTGATCGATCTGATTCTGAGCTATCGCGGAGCGGGAGAACCCGTGCCCGTTCCCGAAACGGATGAAGAAGGCATGGAACGGCTGTCCGAGATACTCGGCGTCTCAGTGCGTCTTTCTGAAAACGAGCGTCTCGAAGCCCCGTCCAAGATCGTCGTCTTTGTCGGAACGGACATCACGGAAACGGACGGGCTTATGATCAAAGGCAGCCCCTTACCGGAAGCCGGCGTTGCTTTTCTGATGAGCGGCGGGAAGAAACTGTGCGCCGTATTCGGGCTGAAAAAAGGCCGGAGCGGAGAGATGATTCTCATGCGAAACGGAAAACTGCCGGCAAGGGAATCCGATGAGAGGTCTTATTCGCTTTGGTGCGCCGACAGGGAATCGGCGGAGCATATTTTTGCGCTTTGGCGCGGTGAGGATTCCGCGCGCCGCGCGGAGTTTCGCGCGGTCAATCTTCCGATCCTCGATTTTTCGGTATGCGAACCGATAACCGCCGAGACCCCGCTTGCCATTGATTTTGGAACAACGAACACGACGATGGGTATATATCTTGACTTTGATCTTGCGGAGAAAATGCGAAAACAAGGAGGTCTGAGAGACAGCTTTGCGCAGGATGCGGTAAACCCCGTATACATTATACGTGACGGCGCGAGAAGTCCGCTCATTCCCACGGTCGTCGCGGCGCTCGACGTATCGGGGAGCGACGTCGAATACGTATTCGGGGAAGAGGCGCTTGCCCTATCGACTTCGGCTTACGCGCAGGAAGGGCTCAGCGTATTCCTTGACATCAAAAGATGGATTTCCGCGCCTTACGCGGACGAAGAGGTCATAGATAAAACCGGACGCAGGAGGACTGTTTCGAGAAAGGATATCATTCGCGCTTACCTGCTTCACCTGATAGGGTTGGCCGAGCAATACTGTAAATGCAAATTCAAAAACATTCATATCTCGGCGCCCGTGAAACAGCGTCACAGATTTCGCGGCCTGTTCGAAGAACTCCTTCCCGAATACACGCTCCTCGATGTCCTCGACGAAGGCGCGGCTGTTTTATACAACTCCGTCGCGGAGCAAATCAAAAATGGGAACTTCGAGAATGGCAGGGATTACAGGGCGCTGATCGTCGACTGCGGCGGAGGAACCACCGATCTTTCTTCCTGCCTTTATCATATCGAAACTGGCAAGGCGGGATATCACGTAAGCATGGAGACCGTCCACGAAAACGGCGACGTCAACTTCGGAGGAAACAGCCTGACATATAGGCTTCTTAAGCTTCTCAAGATCATGGCGGCCGAGAAGCTTGGAAGCGGAGTGATCAATACCGACGCGATTTGGGCATCATTTCCGAATGACGCGTATCGTTTCACGGACGAGCACGGCCGAGACGCTTTCTACGCCGAATTGGACAGGCAATACGAAGCCGCCGAAGCGTTGATCCCCACAAAATTCAAGGAGTGGGAAAAGCATGGACGGAGTGACTACTTACAGGTAAAAAGCAACTTCTACGATTTGTTTCGCTTAGCCGAGCAAGTCAAAGAGACTTTTTTCGGGGCGCGGGATGTGCTTGCCATGAGCATTTTGTCTCGGGAAGATTACGAAAGCGGAAAGAGACGCGGCGCGGCGTATGACGCGCTTACCGTTCCATTTGCCGTACCGCGCTGGACTTTTTCGGTCGCGACCGCGAATGGACTTCGAAAAAAGAAGGATTGGCCCGCCTTGACGTTGTCTGTTCGGCAGATCGAGACGCTTTTCGCGGCGGACATCTACGCGGTCATGAAGAAATTTTTGGACAAGCCCTTTTGGAACAACGAATTGCAGCTTCTGAACAGCATAAAGCTCACAGGGCAAAGCTGCAAGATCACATTGTTTAGGGATGTCCTGAAAGAATTTGTGCCCGGTATGCTTTTGAGTTTTGGAAAGGCGGGGGAAGACGACGATCCGTATTCTCTTAAGCTGACATGCCTTTTCGGCGCGCTGCAATGTCTGAGTGCGAGTCGCAGCGGTTTTGTAAAACTCGATATGCCGAGGCGCCAGCCGTTTTTGCCGTACCTTCTCGCCGCCGACACGCATACGGGCGGGGAGAAAATCCTGATAGACAGTTTGGACGCGGGCAAGCTCACAGGGCACGTTTCGAGACATTTTCTCGATCTTTCGCTGAAGCTCAAGTTGCGCGACAGCGATGGGGCGCCGAAATACGATTTCGCTTATCATTCGGATCCGGCGGCTTTTAAGCCCGTAGTCTACGAAGAAATAGCAAAGCGCCATGACTTCGTACCGCAGGACGAAACGGATGACATCGTCGAAAACGAGGTGAAATTCTTTGTCGCCGCGAAACCGGACGAATGGGGTTTTGTCGTGGTTCCCGTTGCACGCAAGGCCGAAGGGCTTTTGCTCGGGCAAGAGCAATTTTTCGCGGTTGAGGATTCCGCGTGGGAAACGGATTATTTCGACGGATTGAAATAGCGAAAGGATAACAAAGGATGGGTTCTGTGAAACCGGTACGCATCGTCTGTCTCGCAATCATGCTCTTTCTTATAACGGCAACGCCGTATTGTTTCGCTGTCTCCGAAAGCGAATCGCTCGACATTGTGTTCGTCGCGGACTGCAGCGGCTCTATGAGAACCGGCGACGCTGAAAACTCAGTGAAGGAACTGATTGCTTTGTTCGCGGCGGTTTCGAATGATGAGCGCGTACGCATCGGCGTCGTGGGATACAGTGACAGGATCGTCGTATCACTGCCGCCGCAGAACCTGTCGACAGACGAAGGGAAGGAATCGCTCGACGCCGCGCTTTCGGCTCTCGTACCGAACGGCAATACGGATATAGGTCTCGGGCTTGCGCAAGCGAGGGCTCTTTTCGATGAAAGCGATCATTCCCGCACAATTATTCTTCTTTCCGACGGCGAAACGTATATGGGAAGGAGCGGTCGCGGGGAAGAAGTCTCGGCTCTCGACGCTGAAGAAACGCTCGCGTGGGCGAAGCAAAACGCTGTTCCCGTGCACTGCGTCGCTGTGGGGGATTACGACGGCGGCACGGATATTATCGAAAGACTTTCGCGTGAAACGGGCGGTTTACTGTGCAAAACCGGAGATTTTGACGTATTCTCGGATATTTTGGAAACGGTTCTTGTCCCCGTGATGAAATCGCCTCTTACACGGATAGCGGAAGGGAGAGGTACGGGCGGCGGGCAGGAAGTGCGAATCGACGTGCCTCATGACCAAGCGGACGCCCTGAATGTAATTCTTTATTCCGGTTTGCCCGCAAGCGGACTGCAAGCCGAGCGCAATGGATTGACGGAGGACGTGCTCTTCTACGGCGGCGCAAAATACGGCAATGTTTCGATCAAGAATCCTAAGAGCGGCGAGTACAGTGTAAAATTCACCGTGCCGCAAGGGGCTCCGTTTCTTGTTTATACGATGTACGCTTATACGGACATGCGCTGCGAACTGACGCTCGAGGATTTGGGAGACGTCGCGGTCTCGGCAAGGCTTACGGCGAAGAACCGCAGCGAACCGGTCAACGACGTCGGGTTTTACGAATCCCTCAATGCGAGCGTTTCGTTCACGGGAACAGAGGGGGCGGAGACCGAAATTCCGATGTCCGCGGAAGGAGAAGGTCTTTATGCCGAGTACCGTCCGGAATCGCCGGGCATTGTCAACGCGGAAGCGCGATCCAAAAGTCTCGTGTTTTCAGGTGCGATTTCGGGCGTGAGCGTTTCCGTTGCGCCCATACCCGATAAGGAGTTTCCGACGATTCCCGTTTTGATCGGATTGACGCTCGCGTGTCTCTGCGTTGCGCTTTTTATGCTTTTCCGGAAGAAGCCCGTCGTGCCGATACTGCAAACGCAAAAGTACCCCTATGCCGGGAAATTGATTGTCTATATAATGAGATCCGCAAGCGGCGCCGAATATCCTCCTTTCACATTTGTCTTATCCGGCATAGGCGCGGGCGCGCCGATACCGCTTCGCTCCGTTTTGCGGTTCTCATTGGACGACGATCTCGGCATAAGCGAGGCAGGAAAGATACTTTTCTCTCCGGGCCCTGATCACGGACTCGTGTTCCGGCACGATACGTCGCAAACCATAACGCTCGGCCCGCTTGTAACGATTCCGGGCGAGAGTTATATCATTGATTACGGCGCCAAGCTGTACCTTCTGCTGCAAAGCGGCGGAGTTGAATTGGAAATCCACTACAGGCAAGCGGGGCCCAAGGAAGAGGCGACTTACAGGCTCGGCGACGAGAGTGCATAAGGAGAAGAACATTGTTCAAGGATTCGTATCCCGAATTCATGCCCAAGCACGTGCTGAAAGCCGAACAGATAAACCTTCTTCGTGACTTTCCGAGGGAATTTGCGGCTTTGGAATACGCCGGTTACAGCGACGGCATATTGTTAGGATGCCGCCTTGCCGCAAGCGACACGATTTGCGCGGCGCCGGGCGTTATTCTCAGGAGGGGCGTATTTTACAGGATGATGAAACCGTTTATGCTTCCCTATGAACCGGCAGACGCCCTGCGGTACGTGAACGTTCGTTTTACAGAGGACGCGCTTTCGGAAGATATTGTTTCACGCAGTGCGGAGATCGTTTTGGAAGACGCGCCCGCAGGAGAAGACGGTATGGAATTGGCGCGTTTCAAACTCAAAAACGGGTCGAGACTTCGCAGTGACTACACGGATTTTGAAGACCTTGATACAGAATTCGATACGCTTAGGCTTACGCATGCGCCCTGCGCGGGAAAAGGCGGAAATACGCTTCATCCTTTTATTACGGAATACTTCGCGAAAGAAGCGCTTGCTTGCCGTCCCGAAAATCCGCTTGACATTCAATTTGCGTTCTTCTGTATTCAAAACTCCCGTGTAAACCTCGGCGTTCTGCGGCACTACACAGGGGAAGAGAGCGGGGATACGCACAGACTCTATCTCGCCCTCCGAAAAAAGCTTGCCGATATTCGCGCCGGAAGAAGCGAAAGGCCCAAAGCCGAACGGCAATACAGAAAGATATCAGTCGATTAGGGAAAGGAGGTCTGCAACATGGTGGCCGATCTTACGACACTGCGAATAAAATCCCCTTACGGTATAGAGAGCATCCTTTCGCTTTCGCTATCCGTAAGGCCGAACGAACACGCCGTCCTGCGTCTCTCCGGATATTGCAGCGAGGAAGAGGGCTTTAATCCTCTTGTTTCCCGTTCCTGTGAGAACGACGCAGTCGAGCTTTACGAAGAAGAGGATGACGGCAAAAAATTGCTTTTTCGCGGAATTGCCGGGGAAATAGAGATGAGCGCGGAAGGCGGGATGTATCGCGTATATCTTACCGTTTACTCCCATTCGATATTGCTCGACGAAGAAAAAAAGAGCCGCTCCTTTCAGGACACCGAAATGACGTACGACGCGCTTTTTCGCGCCGTGTCCGAAGACACGGGCATTCTTCTTCACAAAGGAGCCGGTGAAAAGATCAAAACTCCCGCGACAAGGTACAAAGAAACGGACTTTGAATTTCTTTCGCGCATGGCCGGCAGGCTGAACACATCCGTATACCCCGATGTCTTGACGCCGAACCTGCACATCGGACTTCCCGGAGGAACGAGCGAAGACCTCGGATCCGACGCGGGTTACGGCATGAACAAAGACATAGAAAGATACATGCGAGAAAAAGCCAACGGAGCCGACCTGAACGACATTGATCTCGTTTCGTTCACTGTTTCGGATAAGAAACACCGTCGCATCGGCGACGTGCTCGTATTCAAGGGAAGGCCGTTTGGGATAGTGGCCCTTTCCGCCGAACTTGTGCGCGGCGAGCTTGTTTACACATACACCCTCGCGGAGGAATCTTATATATACAGTGAGGATAAGCCTTCTCCGCTAAAGGGTATGTCTCTCGAAGGTAAGGTGATCGAAAGACAGGACGAAACGGTGAAGCTGCACCTCGATATCGACGAAACACAGGATAAAGAGAGGGCGTATTCATACCCTTACGCTCCGATCACGGGAAGGGCAATGTACGCCATGCCTGTAGTGGGGGAAAAGGTAAGACTTTACTTCCCTGACGGCCGTGAAGAAAACGCCTTTGTGCAGGACTGTGTGAGGGGCAACGGAGATACTTGCGAAAACACGGCGGATCCGAACGTCAGGTATTTCAGATCTGAATACGGCCCCGAGCTTATGATGGCGCCCTCGAAGCTGCACTTCAAGGAGACAAAACCTTCCGTGCCCGGACTTTACTTCGAAATCGACGACGACTTCGGTATCAGGCTCAAATCGCACAGGAACATAAACATAAATGCCGACGGACACGTCGAAATAAGGGCGGGCGGCGCCGTGCGCTTCTCCGCTCCCGCACTTGTACGCTTCAACCAAATGTCTGCGCAAAGGGGAAGAGGAAACGTTCCTGCTCTGCCCGAAAGCAGTTTCTCTTACGAGAACGATACGCATATGTTCGCGGGATTGATCAATCAAAGAGGTCTTTCAAGAACCTCTTACGCGCCGTTTCCGAGCGCGGCGCCTGCGGCGAGCACATCGGGAAGGTCATTTGGAAAGGCGAGTCCGCCAAAAAAAGAAGGCTTCAATTGGGGCGGGCTTTTGGCAGGAGTCGCCGTTGTTGCGGTATGCACAGTGGCCGCAGCGGCGAGCGTCGCCACATTCGGCGCGGGCGCGGTAATCGGAGGCGCACTTGTCGGAGCGGCTTTGGGAGCGGCTTGCGCGGCAGCAAGAACCTCAAGTCCGAGCGCAAAAGGCAGATACTCCAAAACAAAGATACCGGAAACCAAAAACGAGATATTAAAAAAAATGGGCCATACCGTCATGGTTGCCGACGGCGCACGAACCTCTGCACTTTGGAGCTTATATTTCGCAAAACCACTCCCGAACGGTTACGAACGCCAAGGCATACCTCTGTGGCACAAGCTTCTCGGCGAAGTCGGTGACAGCCACTACGAGACAATTCTTCGATTGGGCGCGGGCTTTTCAAATGTCATGTCGGGATTGGAAGACTATATGGATGACCGTATTGCTTTGAATTACGAATACAACACGCAGTTTATAAGAGAATTGTCGGACGGAAAAAAGGATCAATACGAACAGGAAACATATTATCTGAACGGGCAGGGTATGGGTGATTTGGCGAAATTCAAGATGGGGCTCTATACGGCGGAAAACCGCGGCTGCGGGTGGATTGCGACATACAACGCCTTGAGTGTTCTTGACAGACGAGGAGAGAGTGAAACAGTTCCCTTTTCCAAGGTATCGGAGGAACAGAAAAAGATCGCGGACATCATCAAATACTACGATAAGAACGGGGGCCTTTTCAACGACGGCGAACCGGGTATAAACATCGTATCGGTAACGGATTATTTTCGGAACACGGAAGGCGTCAAGACGACATACGATGCTTTACTGCCTTATAATGTCGACGAAAGGATTCGGGATTCGACAGTGAGCATATTACAATACAAGCACTCTACAGGTGTGCATTATGTGACCGTCAAATACGACGCGGAAGATAAGCAGTATCACATTTACAATGAATTCAACAATGTGATATCCGTCGGTGAGTACAAATCGATAGATCAATGGGGCCGGGACGAAGCCCATTTGTTCTTGGGATTGATTACCCTCGACAAAGAGGAGGAAGCGAAGGTTTAGATAGATTAAAATGAAAAAGAAAATCCCGGCTGCACTTATGTCGATTTCGATTGTTTTTCTTCTCGCTTCATGTTCTTTTACGCGATACAATTCGTCGGAATTCCCCTATGGGAAATGGCACAGTACGGATCCCGATCTGACGATCGACATAGGTCTCGAATATAACGATACTCAATCATATTTCGGAACATACGTAAAGGACGGAGAGGGCATCGACGTATTGGTTTATATGAGTTACGGCGGAACATTGGAAATCCACGATTTTGAGGAATACAATTTCAGCGAGGACCATTGGGATTATCGGGATAAGTATGGCAATATCAAAAATCCCCCCCCCCAATATTTTGATGGGGCTTGGCGTCCCGTAAACATATTCGACGGCAAATTGCGTTACAAGCTTGATGATGATTACCGTGAGGCGACGGGATACCGTGTGATTGTCTTTGAAAAGATCGAATCACGTGAATGGCCTACGGATATTTTGATCTTTGAAGAAGGAAATGCTTATAAGTATCCTTACGGTCTGTGGCAAAGCGAAGAACCGCATATCGTCCTCGATATCAATCGCAATCCACAGGAAGAATTCAAAGGCGTCTACGGCGCGGACGCGCCGCTTGATGTTACCGTCGAATTCTTTTGGAAAAATAATGACTATGATAACACAGAAATGAGGTTATTGACCGATTCGGATTATATCGAAACATTGTTAAGAGGGTTGATTCACGAAGAAGGGGACAAACTGCTTTATGAGCTGACGGACAACGATTCGAATCCGATCGGCAAGACGATCGTATTTAAGAAAATGCGAGAATACGAACTTCCTGCATCGGAACCGGATACATACAAACATCCCGGGGAAGTGTGGCGCAGCGATGACCCCGCTATCACAATCAATGTCGATCCCGAAAACGACGACATACATTATTTGGGAAGTTACGAGAAAGACGGCGAGCGCATCGGAGTTGTGGCCGTATGGCGGTACGCCGGCGGTGACGGTGACAACATCAGCAGGGCTCTTAAAATATACGACGGAAAAAATTACGTTTTCTGGCGAGGAAAATGGGCGATTGCGAATAGTAATCCGATCTTTATAGGAATATGCGAAACGGACGGCGATGAAATGCGTCTTACACAGATTCCTCCGTGGCGCAATATGACGGGTTACGAAGAAATTGTATTCAAAAAAAGTACAATCGAAGACGGCGATGCGGCGAGCGAATTTTGAATCGAATCCGAATAAGGTGCGATTCCGTGCGGAACAGAGTAAAATACCGTGAAAAAATTGTTGGCTTTCATGATTGTTTGTACATATGCGGCTCCCGTGGCCGAACCGCTTATCTGGGAGTTTGTTACAAGTGATATGTGGGCGGGCGCTTTCGTTCCGGCGCTTTTGTATTTGGCATCCGTGACTGTCGCCGTAATAAATATATACGTTGCTTCGGACGGGTTTTCGCGAAACAAAACATTGTCGTTCGGACATATGTTGGTATTTAAGCTTATGCTGGTTCCGTATTTTGTCGCGGTTTTTGTGTTTTTCGCACGTACATCAGTGGTATTCATTGTGATACTTTACGCATATTTGATTTTATTTGCCGGATCTTCTTATGCGAGAGCGCGTTTGAAATTTTTTCGCGCAAAGAGCGCCATAGGGAAAGCAGCATTTACGTTGCACACTTTTGCGCAATTTGTGTTTGTGCTTGATGTGATAAGCACGATTGTTCTCGCAATGACAGAGAGAAAAATGCAAGAGAAATGCAGCGGGTTTTCGAAGAAATGTGGATAGAGGAATGAAAAGAGACGAATTTGGGAACCTGAGACAAATCGCCGCACAGTGAAGATAATATGAAAATACGGTTTCATCTTTATTTATGCCGTAAGCGGCAACGGCGGAACGGCGGTTAAAATGATTAAGCACGAACGCGCGTTAAACATTTTTAAGGAGTCGGTCGTCAAAGAAACGCTGAACGATATCCCGTCCGGCATACGAAAGAGCTTGGGATTGCATAAGGAAGAGACAATCGGGAGCGCAACGGAGACGTTCACTTTATTGTGCGACAAAGCCGCTTCCATGCAACAAGGGGGAACACTCGGCGATATCGTGTCGATTCGCTTCTCTTTCCTTCGCACGGAATTTGCTCGCGAAAAAGGGATATATTCAGTCGACGCTTGCGACGAACGCCCGTTTGCGACGAAGATCCCGTGCTTTGCGCTGTGGGATGCGAAGTATATTTTCGATCCGTATTTTGAAATTGTGCGTTTATGGAAGACAAAGGGCAAGAAATGCGAACTCGGCATTCGCGAAGTCGATGTTGACGGTTTCGCGTCGGAAATATCCGTGTTTCCGCAGTTCATCGCGAATGTATTCCTCGCCGGACTTGCGAATACATTCGGTGAACACGCGTCCTATGCGGTGCTGTCCAAAACGGGCGACTGCACAATTACCGTCGGAGAATACGGCGGACTTCAAACGACCGTGTATCCGGTAAATCAAAACGAAAAGCGAGGAGAGACGTTATGAACAACGAACAAATCACCGGGCGCTCCGAGGAATCATACGAAGAAGCCGGTTTCGAGGACACCCGTGAAATCGGCGCGAAGATCAACGAACGCATGTATACATTCGACCGAAGGCTTGTTTTGGAAGACAGGTTTTTGACGTTTATCCCCGAGGATTTCACGGAAATGCCGGAGGAGCTTGCGAAAATCAAATACCCGAGCGGAGACCGCCCGAAGACGATTCTTTCCGACGAACGCGGCGCCGTCTGCTTCACATTCAACACGGTCGACAGTCCGCTCGAAAACGAAAACGTTCATGAACTCACCGAGGGGATAAAAAACATGTTGCAAAAACTGAATCCCTCGTATTTGTTTTACGACTCGGGTATACTCGAAACGGAACAAGGGGTAAAAACGGGTTATACGGAATACAAGAGCCCCGCCCTCGACGACACGGTGTACAACCTCATGTATTTCGTGCCGCTTGACGGTATCACGATGATGGGAACTTTCTCATGCCCTTACGGGGAATGCGAGGAATGGCGACCCGTCGTCTCGGAAGCGCTCGGGCTGACCGAGCTTGTCCGAAAGGAGGAAGAGCACAATGTATGAAGCGGCAATGGGATTCGGGGAATTCGAGATAACATTCCCCATGGACGCGATTTTGGAACTTAAGCTTTCGCGCAAAACGGGAGAGCATTCAAGGCTCGCGGTAAAAGGCGTCGCGACGCAAGAAGCGATACGAAAAGCGACGGACAAGCTTGACGGGAAACAAACGATTTCTCTGCTCGCCAAAGGCGAAAAAGGAAACAGACCTCTTTTTACCGGCGTCGTCACATCGCTCACGTCCTTTTCCGAAGGCGATGTTCATAAAGTCGAAGTTATTGCATCGGGCTGCACCGCAACGCTCGATACGTCGCGCCGCCGCCGCTCGTTCCAAAACGCGAAGATGACACACGAAGAACTCGCGAAAGCCGTGTTGAAACCCTATCCAAAGGCCGATTCGATTCTTCACGGAGAAGACAAGGGGATCGGCGATATGTTCCTTCAGTACGACGAGACCGATTGGGAGTTTTTGAAGCGCGTCGCGAGCGATCTTCATGTACCCCTTATCCCTGCGGACACCCATGCGCTTGCCCGCTTTCACATTGGGCTTCCCAAAGAGAAAAACCCCTCCGATATTGGAGGCAACAGGATAACGATCAGGAAAGATATACGCTCACTTATGAGACAAAGGAAAAACGACCTTACCGAGCTTGGAGAAAACGGTGTTGTTTCCGTCGGTTTTGAAAGCGGCGTATGGTTTGACACGGGAGACTCCGTAAGGCTGAACGGGCGAGTATTCTTCGTATACGAAGCCGAAAGCAGATTGATAGAAGGTTTGCTTCTTCACAGCTATACCCTTCGTGACGAGACTGGATTTTTGACGCCCAAAGAGACGAACGAAGACATTTCGGGCGTATCCCTCTTCGGAACGGTAACGGACGTGCAAAAGGACAAGGTAAGCCTTGCTCTCGATATCGACGAGGGCAACGAAGACTGCGGAAGCAGACTCTTCCCCTATTCCACCGTGTATTCCTCGCCCGACGGTTCGGGCTTCTACTTCATGCCCGAAAAAGGTGATCGTATACTGCTTCACTTTCCCGAAGCGTCCGAGTCCGGCGCATACGCAAGGAGCGCCGTCGACACAGTGCCGTCCGACCCGTCGAGGAGGAGCGAACCGAACAACAAGGTGCTTTATACCAAGTACGGGAAAGAGATCAAGCTCACCCCGAATTCCGTTGAGATTACGTCGGGAATGGGGCACAAGATTTGTCTTTATGACAACGGAGGCGTCACAATCGACAGCGCGAAGAGCGTATCCGTGAACGCGGGCGGAGACATTCTTATAGAGAGCGGAACGAAGATAAATGTCAGCGGAAACGAAATCGGGTTTTCGCAAGGCACGGGCAACTTTAATATGTCAGGCGGCGTCATAACCGAGGACGGGCAGGAAGTGAAGATAGGGGAATGAAGGGTAAAAGCCATGAGATACTTTTTGTTGTCGCATGACAGACGATACAACAATACGCCGCGCCTTATCGGTCTCTATTACGTTCTCGACAGGCTCGATATCCGCAGAGACAGAGCTCACAAACTGCCCGAGCGCCCGGTCGTAAGGGTAGAAAATAGCGAAGAATACGATCTGCCCGATCTTTTGAATGACGACA
>JAISBV010000049.1 GCA_031266025.1 Eubacteriales Family XIII. Incertae Sedis bacterium | reverse complement strand
GTTACAGTTCACAGGTATGCTGCAAACTAAAATATTAAATCGTTAAAATCCAACGAACGTCATTCCGGGCTTGTCCCGGAATCCATCTTAACTGTTTTATAGATTCCGGGGCAAGCCCGGAATGACAAAATGAATGAACAATTCTCCATTTACACACCCCGCCAACACACCTGTGAACTGTAACCATATAGAAAATAACCGGTAAAATATATCTATAACTTTCCTTGTATTGAACACCCATTTCGTTGTATAATAAACGGCAGAATATATTTTACGGCGTTGTCCGCGCATACACGCCCGCAGAGCGGACGGCGCCCACAGGAAAGGGATGTGATAAACGCGTATGAGCGATAAGGCTCTGTATGAAAATCCTCTGATTTCGAGATACGCGAGCCGCGAAATGGCGGCGCTTTTTTCGGCTGACAGGAAGTTTTCCGTTTGGCGGCGGCTGTGGGTCGCCTTGGCCGAGGCCGAGCAGGAGCTTGGTCTGCCCATAAGCGACGAACAGATATCTGAAATGAAGCGCTTCGTTAACGACATAAATTATGAGGACGCGGAGAGGAAAGAGGCCGAAACGCGCCATGACGTCATGGCTCATGTATACGCTTACGGTTTGCAGTGTCCAAAGGCAAGACCCATCATACATCTTGGCGCGACGAGCGCCTACGTAGGCGACAACGCGGATATCATCATAATGCACGAAGCCCTCGAATTGCTGCGTCGCAAGCTTCTCGCCCTTATGAGCGCGCTTTCGCGCTTCGCGCTCAGATACAAGGATTTGCCGACGCTCGGATTCACGCACTTTCAGGCCGCGCAGCTCACGACCGTCGGAAAGCGCGCCGCGCTGTGGCTGCAGGATTTCTATTTCGACTATACGGATATCGTACACAGGCAGACTCTGCTGCCCTTGCTCGGCGTCAAGGGCGCCACGGGGACGCAGGCCAGCTTCCTTGCGCTCTTTGACGGCGACGGCGAGAAGGTCAAAAGGCTGGAAGAATCAGTCGCCGCGAAGATCGGCGTGCGGCGTACGGTTCCGCTGTCGGGTCAGACGTATTCGAGAAAGCTCGACGCGCACATAGCGGAATTGCTGTCCGGCATAGCTCAGAGCGCGCACAAGATGACGAACGACATACGCCTTCTGCAGCACCTGAAAGAGGTGGAAGAACCCTTTGAAACGAATCAGATAGGTTCATCGGCCATGGCGTACAAGCGTAATCCGATGCGCAGCGAGCGGGCGGCTTCTCTTTCAAGATACGTGATCCGCATGGTTTCGGCGGCTGCGGACACCGCCGCGACGCAGTGGTTTGAGCGTACATTGGACGACTCGGCCGGCCGCAGACTCTATATCCCGCAAGGTTTTATGGGCGCGGACGCCATACTCGATCTGTGCATAAACATCAGCTCCGCCTTGGTCGTTCATGAGAATGTGATAAGAAACCGCATTATGAGCGAATTGCCTTTTATCGCAACGGAAAACATATTGATGGAGGCTGTAAAAAGGGGAGGCGACAGGCAGGAATTGCACGAAAGGATACGCGTGCATTCGATGGAAGCGGGACTTGCGGTCAAGGACGGGGGACTGCCGAACGATTTACTGAGACGCATAGCCGGCGACGAGGTCTTTCGCCTGTCCGAAGACGATATGGAGCGGTTGCTTGAACCTTCCGACTACGTCGGCAGGGCGGGCGAGCAGACGAACGAATTTATACGCGACTTCATATGTCCGATTTTGGACGCGAACAGCGAGATCATGCCGAAAGAAGTCGAGATCAGGGTGTAGGAGAAAATATATATATGTACAGCGGCAACCGGCCGCTAAGGGTGCGCACATGGAAAAATCTGCGGAATTATTAAATATAAGCAAGAAGGTCGTCTTGAAAATAGGCAGCAGCGTGCTGTCCAATGAAAAAGGCTCCGTAAACAGGGAAACGCTGAAGAATATAGCGGATCAAGTCAAGTATCTGCGCGATACGGGCAAACAGGTCATAATCGTTTCGTCCGGCGCCGGCATCTGCGGCGTCGGCGCAATCAACAAATGGGATCGGCGCGGGGATATCAATTACAAGCAAGCGCTGTGCGCCATAGGTCAGGTCGAGTTGATGGAGGCCTACAAGCGGTATATGAAAGAGCACGGCGTCGTCGTGGCCCAGATGCTTCTTACAGCGGAGGATTTTCGCGATTGCAACCGTAATCTGAACATACGCAATACGCTGTTCACGCTCATAGACGAGGGCGTTGTTCCCATTATCAATGAGAATGACAGCGTAAGCGTTGAGGAGATCAAGATCGGCGACAACGATATGTTGGCCGCGTACACGGCGGGCCTTTGGAACGCGGATCTGCTCATTTTGCTCAGCGATATCGACGGACTCTATGACAAATCGCCCAAGGAGCACGAGAACGCGAGACTGATCCGGGAGGTGTATGATCTGAATACGCTTGTTGACAGCATAGAAGTAGGAGAGAAGAGCGCTTTCGGCACCGGCGGCATCATGACGAAAATATCGGCGGCAAAGGAGGCGGGCAAGCACAATATCCCCACCATAATAATGAACGGCAGGATACAGGACGTCATCGTGAAAGTGTCAAACAACGACGAGACAAAGGCCACGACGTTTCTCGGCTTCGATATTATGTCGAGCAGGTAAGGACGGCAATGCCGGGCGGAAGCGTCCGGCAGAAGGAGGTTTTATGCGACTGGGCCTTATAGGCGCGGGCAATA
Source organism: Eubacteriales Family XIII. Incertae Sedis bacterium (assembly GCA_031266025.1). Classification (GTDB taxonomy): domain Bacteria; phylum Bacillota; class Clostridia; order Peptostreptococcales; family Anaerovoracaceae; genus JAITLA01. The sequence goes on along the minus strand of JAISBV010000049.1, from coordinate 12,763 downwards.
TGGGAGGCGCCATCATAAAGGGCTATATCGCGTCCGGCGCGGGCGCCGCGGGATCCGTAACCGTATTTGACAAGGACGGCGGGAAGTCTGCGGCTTTGGCTGCCGAAACGGGCGCGTCCGCCGCAAAGAGCATAGCGGCACTCTCGGATGTTTCGGATACGGTCATCGTGGCCGTGAAGCCGAATGATTTTGATACTGTATTGCCGGAACTCGCCAAGACGCTTGCGCGCGACAGGCTCATAATATCGCCGGCGGCCGGCGTGAGTATATCGTATATAATGAAATTTCTGGGCGATAAGAGCAAGGTCGTCCGTATCATGCCGAATACTCCCGCGCTTCTCGGCGCAGGCATGACCGCCGTCTGCAGGAACGCCTTCGTCAGCGACGGGGAATTCGACGCGGCGCTCGGCATATTTAAATCTATCGGCAGGGCGGAAGCCGTGGACGAGTCGCTTATGGACGCCGTGACGGGCATATCGGGCAGCAGTCCGGCTTATGTGTACATGTTCATAGACGCGCTGACGAACATCGCTGCGAAAAACGGCATGGGCGCGGATAAGGCGCGTATATTCGCGGCGCAGGCTGTGCTCGGCGCGGCGAAGATGGTGCTCGAAACGGGTACAGACCCGCTCACGCTGCGTCAAAACGTCTGTTCCCCGGGCGGCACTACGATAGAAGCCGTGAACGTGCTTACGCGCAACGGCTTTGAGGGTAATATAACGGAGGCCGTGCAGGCGTGTATTGACAAATCAAAACAGCTCACGAAGTAAGGTGACTACTTAAACCCCACGTGATTGAGCAGCAGCAATACTGAAAGGCAAAAGAAAAATGATCGTTGAAGAAAAAACACTGTCCACAGAGCGCGTATACGAGGGCGCTATTATAAACCTGCGGCGCGACAAGGTGACGGTGAAGGGCGGCAGAACTTCATACCGCGAAATCGTAGAGCACAACGGCGGCGTGACTGTCGCGGCCGTTACGGCGGACGGCAAAATGCCTATGGTACGGCAGTTTCGCAAATCGGCGGACGCGGTTATGCTCGAAGCTCCGGCGGGTAAGACGGAACTTGGGGAAACGGATTTGCGCGCGGTAGCGGAACGCGAGCTCAGGGAAGAAACGGGCTATACAGCCGAAAAACTCGAATACATTATGTCATTTTATACATCCATCGGTTATTCGACCGAAAAGCTTCATTTGTATTTGGCTACGGGTCTCACGCCCGGCGAAACGGATTTTGACGAAAACGAAGCCATAGACAACTGCGAATATACGCCGGACGAACTGCTTGAAATGATCGCGAACGGGGATATCCGGGACGCCAAAACGATAGTGGCTGTACAAACGGTCAAACTGCGGCAAATCGCCGGACTTCTTTAGCGTCGCCAATATCGCGGCGCCGCTTAACTACAGTAAATTGACAGGAAACCCAAAACATGCAAGAGCTTGCGACACATAGCGCGGCATTTAACGAATACCTGCGCGCAAAAAAGAAACTTGCCGCCTGTTCGGCGGACGCGTATGCGCGCGACGTCGGCGAGTTTGCCGCATTTTTGTTTGAGCGCGGCGCCGTCGTTTTGGCGCACGCCTGTCGCGCGGACGTAGCGGCTTATCTGCTGCATCTGAAGCACGGAGGCAGATCCGCCTCGACCGTAAACAGGAAGATGGCTTCGATCAGGGCTTTTTACAGATTTATGCTGTCCGAAGGACACTGCGCGGAAAATCCGGCGGACGAAATGAAATCACCCAAGATCGCGAAGAAGGATATAGAATATCTGACTGTCGAAGAAGTCGAAAAGCTGCTTGCACAGCCGAACGACGGCATTAAGGGTGTTCGAGACCGCGCGATATTGGAGCTGCTGTACGCTACGGGGATGCGCGTCAGCGAGGCTATAGAAACCGATACGGAGCACGTCAATTTGCGCATAGGCTTTGTTACATGCACGGGCGAGCACGGAAAGGCGAGGATAATACCGCTCGGCCGCCCGGCGAGGGCCGCGCTCGAGGAGTATATCTTCGACGGGAGAGCCAAGCTGCTCAGGGGCAGGATGGATAAGGACAAGGCGCTCTTTCTGAACTATTCGGGCGGGCGTATAACGCGTCAGGGCATGTGGAAACTGATTCGCGAATATACGGTCGCGGCGGGTATAGAGAGTAAGATTACGCCGCAGATACTGCGCAATTCCTTTGCCGTTCATATGGTTCAAAACGGCGCCGACCTGAAATCGCTGCAAGAGCTTTTGGGTCACGAAGATCCGACCGCAACACAAGTATATTTGAGTGTTTCCAAAAATCGTATAAAGGACGTCTACGATTATGCGCACCCGAGAGCGTGAACGCGGCGCTCGCGGTATTGAGAAGCCTTGATTTGATATTTAAGTGATTGGAAGTATTTTGCAAAAGCGAGAAATAATTAATGTTTTCTGATACGCTGCGTTGGGCGTGGGCCGAAATAGACCTGCGTCGGCTCGCTTTGAATATGCGTGCGGTAAAGGAAAAAGTGGGGAACAGCCGCGTGATCGCCGTAGTCAAGGCCGACGCGTACGGCCACGGCGCGGTTCCCGTTTCCGAGGTTCTGCTGAGAAACGGCGCCGACACACTGGCCGCCGGCACATTGCACGAGGCCGTAGCTTTGCGCAAAGCGGGTTTTCGCTGCCCTATCCTCATACTGGGCTTGACGCCCGATGAATATTGCGATATATTAGTCAGTTACGATTTAATTCCCGTAACATCGTCTTTTGAGAACGCTCTCGCCATATCGAATGCCGCCGGCGCCGCCGGCGCGCAAAAGAACGTCTACGTGGCGGTGGATACGGGCATGGGCCGTATAGGCGTGCAGCCTGACGAGACCGGCGCCGCCGAGGTCGCCCGCATAAGTAAGCTTCCTTGCTTGCGCATAGAAGGCATATTTGCCCATTTTGCGACGGCCGACGAGGAAGACAGGAGTTATGCCTTTGAGCAGACCGATGTTTTCAACGGATTTTGCGAACGTCTGACGCGTCTTGGCGTGGATTTCGGTCTGTGTACGCATGCGAACAGCGCGGCCGTGATGAGACTGCCGAACAGTCTTTTTGACGCCGTACGTCCGGGCATCATACTCTACGGCTGCTATCCGTCGGCTCTTATGACGGAGAAAGATATCCCGGCGGCGCCCGTCATGTCCGTAAAGGCCAAGATCATATATTTAAAAAAAATTCCGCCCGGAACATCCGTCAGCTACGGCCGCAAATTCATAACAAAAAGGGAGAGCCTGATAGGCACGCTGCCGCTCGGTTACGCCGACGGACTGTCCCGCGTACTTACGGGCAAGGGGCGCGTTATAGTCCGCGGCGAGTACGCGCCCATAGTGGGAACAATATGCATGGATCAGTGCATGATCGACCTCACGTATATAGAGGGCGCGGCTCTCGGCGATGAGGTGATCGTCATTGGCGCCGAGGGCGGCAAATGCGTTTCGGCGGAAGAGATAGGCGAAAAGACAGGCGCTATCAACTACGAAGTGCTGTGCGGTTTCGGTCAGCGCCTGCCCAAGGTCTATATCGAATGACGGTGAAATGACCGGTTCCTGTATGTGTATTCCGCCGGCGTTTACGAGAGAACGCTCTTATCCTGCCACTTTGTAAGACTGTCCTCCAACTTGGTCGTCAGCGCGTTGACGACGACGCCCAGTATGGCCAATGTGATAATCGCCGCGTACATCTTGTCTATAAAGTAATTTGTCGAAGAAAAGAAGACCATTCTCCCGAGGCCGTGAAACGCGCCGAGCATCTCCGCGCCGACCACTATGATCAGGGACGCTCCCGCGCTGAGACGAAAGCCCGACAGTATATACGGGGAGGCGGAAGGCAGTATCACCTTGAAAAACAAGCCCATATTGCCTACGGACATGGAGCGCGCGGAGCTTATGAGCGTGGGATCCGCGTTCTTTACGCCCTGCGTCGTGTTGATCAGCATGGGGAAAAACGTTCCCCACATGATGAGCAGTATTTTTGACAGATCGCCTACGCCGAACATCAAGACGAACAGAGGCAGCAGCGCCAGCGTGGATGTATTGCGCATTACCTGCAATATGGGATCTAAATACAATTCAACCTTTCTGTACCAACCAAGAAGCAATCCGAGTACAATGCCCGAAACGGTTCCCGCGAGCAGCCCGAAGAAGCAGACCTTTAAGCTGGTATACGTGTTCAGCAGGAGCTCGCCGCTGAGCAGCGTCTTCCATAACTCCGCCAGCACCGTCAAAAGCGACGGAGCATACATGTTTTTATAGAATATAGGTACGACAATCCAAACAAGCAACAGAACGATGATGACGACAGTGCTCTCAAAAAGCGAGAGAAGCCTGTACTTTATCTTAAATTTATCTTGCATTTTCATCTGCCGGAATTCGGATTGTACTCGTTTGTGAATACGTCGCCGGGTTTCAAGTTCTTTATCACCAAGTCTTGAATATTTGTTCCCGAACCGAATAAGTCTATCCACAGTTGAATGTGATCCTCGTAGAGAAGGCCGTCTTCCGCAAAATGCGCGGCGCGATAGAAATCCTCGTTGATTTCCGGCACAAGGCCCCTGTAGACATCCATAGCCTCTTCCGTATTCTCGTTGATCCAGTTGTTTGTCTTCGCTATGCCCGCGACGAAGGCCCGCACCGCATCGGGATTTTCCTCAAGAAGAGAGCGCTTTACATACCAGTCTATGTCGCCGCCCTTGTCGCCGAACAGATCGTAATCGGTAAACAGGATTCGGGTTCCGGGATACAGCTTCTCTACCTGCGACGGCAGTATATGCAGCCCCACTATGTCGAAGGTTCCGGCGCGGAGAGAGTCGACCAAGGTGTTTTCGGGCGAGGTTATGAGCTCTACCTCCGCTTTCGGATCCGCCACGCCTATCTGACGCGCGTATTCCAGCGGGAATCCCGCCATGCAGCCGCCGATGGCGGCAATGCCGACCTTCTTTCCCGATATGCCGTCGCCGTATCTGAGCGGGCTGTCTTCGTTTACCAGATAGATCATATGCGGCTTTTCCTCCGTCACGTCCATGCCGCCCGCGACGGAAACGATGTCGGCGCCGTTGTCGACAGCCGCGACGCCGTCAGAGGTCATGAGCAATACGGCGTCAATGGCGCCCTGCTGCAGCGCGGAAACATATTGCGGAACCTGTATGTCGCCGGCATTTTCGAGCGTCACGCCCTCTTCTTCAAAGAATCCCTTTGCCAAGCCGACGGACGCGGAGTCCAGACTCGTTGCGTTTGTATTCAAGCTCGCCACTTTGAATACGTAGTTGCCTTCTTCTGCTGCGTTCGTTCCGTTGTTGTTTCCGTTGCTTCCGCCTCCGCAGGCGGTCAGCGCGAAGACAAGCGCCGTTAAGGCGAACGATGCGATACGGAATTTCCCTTTTGCAATTTTACGCGTGTTCATTTCAAATCTCCTTTTCTGCAATTATATCCTTGCCGCACGTATCAGTCGCCGCGCCACGCGGTAACCTTACGTTCCAGCTTCACGAGCGCCGCATTCAGCGCGACGCCCAAAACCATAATAGTCAGCATGCCCACGTACATCTTCGCCACCTGAAAATTGTGCGACGCGTTGTATATCATAAGTCCGAGGCCGTGAGCCGCCCCAAGCATTTCGGCGGCGACGATCACCAAAAGCGATATGGACGCGCTTATGCGAAAACCCGCGAGTATGTACGGCGAGGCGGAAGGCAGTATTACCTTGAAAAACAGCCCGACGCCGCGCACTCCCATAGATTGGGCGGATCGAACGAGGATGGGGTCGAGGTTGCGCACGCCCTGCGCCGTGTTGATCATCGTGGGAAATATCGTGGCCCAAGCGATGATGATGATCTTGGACAACTCTCCGGCGCCGAACAGCAGAACAAACAGAGGCAGCAGCGCCAGAACGGACGTACATCGCATAACCTGAAACAAGGCGTCCAAGTAGCGATTTACGCGTTTGAACCATCCGAGAAGAGCGCCTATCGGAATGCCGAGCGCTTCCGCCGCCACAAGACCTATGACGCTCACGCGCAAGCTCGTGTACATATTGATCCACAGTTCTCCGCTTTTGACGCCACGCCAAAACTCTTCAAGTATGATTCCAAGGGGCGGGAAGTACATACTTTCGATAAAACGCGGCGCTATAAGCCAGAGCGCCAGAAGACATATGATAACAATGCTCTTGCGGTAGAGCCTTAATATCGGCAGTCCGGTGTTCTTCGCTTCGTTCATCAGATCACCGCCTCCTGCGGCGCCGCTCCAAGGCGTTTTCTGCCGTCGGCTGAGGTGATTTCCTCCGTGCGTTCGCCTTCGTTCTGCAGGAGCTGCCACACCCTGTTTCTGTATGAACCGAATTTGGGATCGCTCTTGATTTCGGGCGTTCTCGGGCGCGGCAGATCTATATCGAGTATTGCTTTGATGGTTCCGGGGCAGGGGCTCATGACCGCCACCCTGTCCGCGAGAAAGATCGATTCGTCTATGCTGTGCGTGACGAATATGATGGTCTTGTTCGTCTTATCCCATATGCGCAAAAGCTCTTCGTGCAGAAGGCCTCTCGTCTGTTCGTCCACGGCGGCAAAGGGCTCGTCCATAAGCAATACGTCCGGGTCATAGGCCAATGCCCTCGCAATAGCGATCCTCTGCTTCATGCCGCCTGACAGCTCATACGGATATTTGTCCGCAAATTCGGACAGGCCCACGAGTTCTATGAACCTGTCCGCCGTCGCGCGTCTTTCCTTTTTCGGAAGTTTTTTCACTTCGAGACCGAACTCCACATTCTTGCGAATGGTGCGCCATGGGAACAGCGCATACGCTTGCATGATGATTCCGCGATCGAGCGCGGGGCCCGTGATGGGGGTTTCGTTGATCCACGCCGCCCCCTCCGACAGCTTCCGGAGCCCGGACAGAATATACAAAAATGTCGATTTTCCGCAGCCGCTGGGGCCCACCAACGAGAGAAATTCCCCTTCTTTCACGTTTAAGCTCACATTCCGCAGCGCCCGGAAATCTCCGGAGTCCGCGCCGTTCTTTCTGTGATTGCTGCGATATACCAAGCCCACGCCTTCCGCCCTTATCCTGTATATATTGTTTCGGTGTTCTTTTGATTCAGACATTTCTTTTATTCCTTTCTGACCGGAGCCGAAATCGGCTCGCAATTGTCAAATGCCGGGGTCTACGATATTGTCCGCGGCGTTGGCATACAGGTCTTCACAGAATCTGAGCGCGCCCTCGTATCCGAAATAGGTGCGGCTGCCCACCATGCGGTCGCCGTACGGCGCCGCCACGGATACGAATGTCAGCTTGTACTTTTTTGCCGGAACCAAGTCCCAAGCGGAACCGAATACGCATATCTTACGTATTGAGAAATCCTCGTTCTTGATGGATTCCTCGAAAAGACCGCCGTCCTCCGTGAAGATAACGTCGAAATCCTCGTCGTAGTCCACGCGGCGCAGTTGCTCCGATATCATGTCTTCATGCTCCTTCGGCGTTCCGTCCGTGATGTAGACGCGAGAGGGAATCAAGCCGAGATCATTCACGGCAAACCTCACTACGGAAACGGCCGCCGCCGAAGCGGCGTTGACAATGAATTTACGCGGAAAATTTTTACAACTAAAAATCCACGGATAGCTTCTGCGCATGTAGTAGTAAAATCGGTCTTCCTCCCGTTTGATATAATCCTCCGCGACGCCTCGGTCGAGATCGGCGTAATCGACGACGCTCCTGATAAAACGCGCCGTTTCCGTCGGGCCTATTGGCAGATTGTCGAAATGCAGGTACGGCGTTCCGAACATCTCCTTCAGCCTTTCGGCCAAGCTCAGATCGGTCCACGGCGCTATGACCAAATTGAAGCCCGCCGCAGGGATCTTGTCCACGTTTGCGACGCCTCGTTCTCGCCCGTATATTATATTGGGCTTGAGTCCCATGCGCGTCAGAAGCTCTTCCAAAGCGTCCAAGGAGCCGGCCCACATCGGATCGAAGAACGGCACGACGCCGAATATATTTACCTGTTTTGGATCTGTTCCTCGCGCCGGTTTCAGATATTGTTCGGCGATGGCGGACAGCACCTGCTCGTGACCCCGGACGTTATTGCCCTTGAAGCCCGGAAGCGAAGCGTACAGCACCGGCTTTTCGCTTCCCGCCCATTCGGACGCCGCCTCTCCGATGTCGTCGCCCACGATCTCCGCCGTACAACCGTCCACTATGAAAAACATATCGGCGTCATAGTATTTTTCGCATTCGCCTATCAGCTTGCGCAGGCGTTCCGTTCCTCCGAACACGACGTCGTCCTCGCAAAAATTCGTGGACGGTATGACGGAGCCCAAATACGTTTCGCCGGATTGCCCTCCGTTCATGCTTCCGAGCGTGGCGGAAACATTCCCGAAGCACCCCGGTCCGCAATGCATGATGGGCAGGCAGCGCTCTATGGCAAGCGCTGTGAAAAGGCCGCCGACGCCGCAGGCCGTTCTGTGCTGCTCGGAGCACGTCGCGTTCATATGGCTTCCTCCCTGTAAAATTGAAACGGTTCCGTGTTCTCGTACAGCGCGCTGAACGGTGAAACATAGCGTTCGCCGAATTTTTTGACGAGATTGTTCATAAGGAAGGCTTCTTCCAGCAATACGGCGACGCGATAGAGACCGCGATAGCCCATAACGATCAGGCCGATCTCGGCGTCCATGGCGGGGATCCCTTGCAGTTGAGCGAAGACGCCGGCTTCGTGCGCTCTTGAGAGAACGATATCGGGCTTATATTTTTTCGTGAGCAAGTTTGTTTCCTGCTGCTGCGCGTCGTTGACGCTGGTGGGTACGTCCAATTTCAACTCGAACACGTCTGTGGCCGCCGCGACCCTTTCCTCGGGCCTGAGATTGTCCAGCTTTGGGTCGTAGTGATACGCAACCGTATGCAAGACCTTCATGCCCAGTTCGCCGAGAATCCGAGTATATTCATACGCGAAGCTTGCGCCCATGGCGATCAGCGCCGTTTTCCCTTCCAATCTCCGCTTTATCTTATCTATTTTCGGAAGGTATTTGGCTTTTTCTTCTTCTATGACGCGTCTTCCGTCCTCTTCCCGCCCGACAAATCGCGCGATGTCGAGGAAAAAGCGTTCGAAGCCGACGCCGCCGTAAGGCAGATGCGACTGAAAATACCTGACGCCGAATTCCTTTTCCAGTACGCTGCAAAGATAGCTTGATTGCGCGCCGCACTGCCCCCATGTCGCCGCGGATTCGGCGGCTCGTTTGAAATCTTCGATACTTGCGGCTGCCGTCAAGCATATCAGATCAAGACCGATACGTTTGAACAGTGGTTCGATATGCCGTCTGCCCATGGGCGCGAAGCCGACGTAGCTGATGGCCGGCTTTTTGTGTTCCGCCCGGATTTCATCCTTCAGGCGCGCGACGGAGGCCGCGTGGCAATAAGCGTCGAATCCGCTCGCCCATATCTTTGATCTGAGCCCCTCGCCTCCCGTGGCGGGTACCACGGGTACGCCCAGTTCCTCGGACATTTCCGCCGCCACGCTTTCTGCATCCTCGCCGATAACGGCGGAAACACAGCTCGTGGCGATATATATTTCGCGGGGCTTGTGCCGCACATATGCCGCGCGCACGGCATTTTTCAGCTTCTCCGCAGCGCCGAATATGGTGTCGGACTCGTCTATGCCCGACGACATGATACGGACGTTTTCCATGGGAGGGGCGCCGGGAGGCGGCTCGGTCTTGGCCCTGCCCGATGAAAAGAATACTTGGGAGCCGATACAGCCGGTCGGCGCGTGATCCACGACCGCGACGTCGCGCAGACCCGCCAGTTGATTGATCATATGATGATGTGCGCATGAGCTTGCCGTCTGAAAATCTCGGCGCTTATCTCGCAGACAACCCTTGCAGCCCTGCGTCGCCATGTCGGAAAGCGTTCCGTCGTAGCCCGTGATAGATCCGAGCCTTTGTTCCCGTGCGGGAATAGTCTTCCAATTGAGATCTACTGCCATTATTCACCTCATTTCCGTTGTGCTTGCTTCCTTTGAGCTGTTACTGCGGGATCGCAGCCGCGCGCTTACCCGTGCGAAAAGGTTTCGGACGCGCGTGCATGATATATATCGTTCCCGAAATCCTTACCGAAGAGCAGACCCGCCGCGTCTGCGCGGCAATGCGCGCAATGACGAAAGACGGGTATATAACGTTCCGCTTCGTTCCTCGCACGGTCGATCTCGGTACACGACGGCACAGACAAATGCGACAGCTTTTGCTGAGGAATCAACGGTATGATGTTGCAGATCGATGCGCCGCGCCGCATCGCCGCGCGCGCGACGGCGCCAATATGTCTGCCGTTTATCTCGGGAACGAGCACGGTGTTGACCTTGACGACCAAACCTGCGTCAACGGCCAAGCGTATGCCTTCCAACTGATTTTTGATCAATATCAGACCCGCTTCTTCTCCGGTCAAAAGCTCTCCGTGATAAACTATTCCGTCATTCAGTTCGTTAAGAATAACAGGATCCACCGCGTTCACCGTTACTGTAAGCATGTTTATGCCCGCCTTCGCAACGTCGCGGATTTTCTCCGGCAACATGAGACCGTTTGTACTCATACAGCGAATGAGATTCGGGAAACGCTTTCCTATCGCGCGAAACGCCCTGCACGCGTGATCGGTGGCGAGACTGTCGCCCGGGCCCGCAACGCCGACCACAGTGATTTCGGGACACAGCTCGAGAGCCTCCGCAACGCGTAACGGCGCGTCTTCGGGGCTGACGAGCGCCCGGCTCATACCCGGACGCCGTTCGGCGCCGTCGTCGATTCGCCGGTCGCAGAATTTGCAGAACATATTGCAGCTTGGGCAGACCGGCAGGTGGATTCTGCCCTTGTTGTTAACCCTGCCCATGCAGGGATGCAGATTCTTCATTTCCTTGAATTCCATATCAATTCACCGTTTCCGACCATTAAAAAAGATAATATCTTTCGATATTACCTCCGGTTTTCCGGTCAATAATATATTGCTTGATCGTTCGTATTATCCGTCTGTGTTCCGGCTCACACGTTGCGCGTGCCGGCACTGTGATCAAAAAGTACCTTTCGCTCGACGAAGGCCCGCAAAATTTCCTCTACAGTTCCCGGAGCTTCAAATACCTTCAAACCCCGAGCGGCGACGTAGTCCGCCGCGCCGGGGCCGATCTTCCCTACGACAAGGGCGTCCACGTCTGAGAGGACTTCCAATACAGCGTCAAACTTCGCCGCGTCGTGCTCGCCGTCGCAGACAGGGTCGATCCGTCTGACCTCCGTAAAAGCATATGAATCTTCGCAAAGCTCCGCGATATGAAATTCCGAAGCGTGTCCGAAATGCCGGTATACGGTCAAACGATCCGTAGTAGCCATCGCTATTTTGTGTTTCGCCACTGTGTATCCTTTCCCGGCGCGTTCAGATCGCTTGCGCCGCGTCTGTCACTTCCCCGCTCTCTATGGCGAGTATCAGATCCGCCCATTTTGCCGCCCAAGCGCGCAGATCCTGCGGATCCAGCGGATGCGGTACGGCGGAGCTTGCGCCCGCGTCGATTCGCTCGGCGAGCTCGCGATATACCTTTGCTTGAGCGGAATCCGGCGCGGCCTCTATTGTCGTCTTGCCGGACAATTCGCTCTGCGTCACGGTTATGGAACGCGGAATGTACTGCATGACCCGCGTTTTTGTGCGCGCGACAAAATCGTCCACTATGGATCTTTGATAATCGCTCGAAACGGAATTGGCTATGACTCCGCCAAGGAGCGCGCCGCCCGAATTGGAGTATTTCTGAATGCCCTTGAACAGGTTGTTCGCCGCGTAGATCGCCATAAAGTCCGAAGAAGAAACCGTATAGACGTCTTCGGCGATCCCTTCCCTTATCGGAACGGCAAAGCCTCCGCATACGACGTCGCCCAGTACGTCGTAAATCACATAATCCAGATCCAGTTCTTCGAAGATGTTCTGTTGTTTCAGTAATTGCACGGCCGTGATGATTCCTCGCCCGGCACAACCGACGCCCGGCGCCGGCCCCCCTGCCTCCACGCAGTAAATGCCGTTATATCCCCTGAATATCGTTTCGTGCGCGTCCACCTTGCCCTTTTCACGCAGCATATCCAAAACCGTCGGGATGTAAGAACCGTCGCGAAGCGTATTCGTGGAATCGGCCTTGGGATCGCAGCCGAACTGCATGACCTTGTATCCCATATCCGAAAGAGCCGCGCTCAGATTTGAGGTAGTCGTCGATTTCCCTATTCCGCCCTTACCGTAAATCGCAATTTGTTTTGGTTTTTTTGTCATGAATTACCTCTTTCTTTCCGGCATCGTCCGATCAAAGACCCAAGATCAAGCCTATCTTAGCCGTATCTTCTCGTTTTTCTCTATTTGAAGTACGTTCCCGTCTTGGATGATAACGGTTACGGAGCCGTAGCGAACATCGTTGATATAGTCTATGATCCTTATCAAATCCTCTTCCCTGAGATGCCTTGCGGCTCTTACCGTATATACGGTCGAATCCTCGGCTCCTACCGGGTTTGCGCCGCCGTGAACGTTTTTTGCGTCCATAGGCGTTCCATTGTTGATTTCAGCCATTTCAAAAATCACCTCATGTACGCATACGCGCATCGCGTCGCCGTATGACAGAAAATACAAGGCTGCTCGGCCCTTTGCCGGCTTCGGCCTGCGATCTATTTCATATTAAACATATATGTAATAGATGATTATGGTATCAGTTTACCACATACTCTTCGCGACTGTCAAGCGATTTTTCGCGCGATTTTTTGATTCGGG
>JAISBV010000081.1 GCA_031266025.1 Eubacteriales Family XIII. Incertae Sedis bacterium | reverse complement strand
GCGCTTTTGGGGCAGCTCCACCGTAAATACGCTGCCCTTGCCGTATTCGCTTTCCACATCGATACTGCCGCCCATCATCTGCACAAGGCTGTGGGTTATACTCATGCCGAGCCCGGTACCCTCCGTGCTGCGGTTCGCTTCGTCGTTAAAGCGCGCGTATTCGCTGAACAGATGCTTCAAGTCCTCCGATTTTATGCCCTGACCCGTATCCGATACTTCAAAAACCAAGGATATGCCCTCGCCTGTGCCCGGAGCCTGCGAACGGGCAGCCCCTTCGCTTGACCGGAACGAAAGCGTCACGCTGCCGCGTTCCGTGTACTTGAACGCGTTGGACAGGATATTCGTGAGTATCTGCTTGATGCGAAGCTCGTCGCCGTACAATTGCGCCGGTATGTTTTCATCGACGTCGAGGATGAACTCCACGGGTTTGCTCCCGATTCTGAACAGATTCATCTGCACCGCGTCGTTGATCATGCTCGGCGTGTCGTATTCCTCGGAGCGAATTTCAAACTGCCCCGTCTCTATTTTCGATAAATCGAGTATATCGTTGATGATCCCGAGCAGTCCGAGGGCGGAAGAGCGAATCGTGTCCATCGCCTTTGCCATATCCTCGGGCATATCGTCGCGCTGAGATTGAATTTCGACAATACCGATAATCGCGTTCATGGGCGTGCGGATTTCATGGGACATCGTGGCCAAGAAACGCGATTTCGCGCGGTTCGCGTTTTCCGCGTCCATCTTTGCCGCGACGGTTTCCGTAATATCCGTTATCTCGATAAACATACCGGACGCGTCGCCCATAAGCCTATCCGATAATATTTTGAAATAATGGGTTTCACCGGAAACGATGATCTCGCGGGTATCCGTCCAAAACCCGTCGGCGTCCAGAATGTCCGCGAACATCATCTCCAGACTCTTTTCGGAAAATAAATCCAACAGAGGCCGCCCAACGGCGTATTCGGGTTCAATGTCCGCAAATTTCGCCAAGGGATCGGAAATGTACCGCACAAGGTTTTCCGTATCGACGACGACCATGTAATTCGGCGTTGTTTTCAGCAATGAGGAAAAGGAACGGAGTCCTTTTTCCGCCTCTCCCTCCCTTTTCGTCGAGCGCCACGACAGCGCGGCGAGGAAAAAGGAGCCGAACATAAACATCATCGCGTCGATGCTCATTATCGTGAAGTTCGTTATCTCGTTCATCCTGAACACGCTCAGGAACAAGACGATATTCACTATGAGGTTTTCGAGGAAAAACACCATGACGATTTTAAAATCCTGATACAGGCACACAAGCCCGGCGATGCACAGTATCGAAATATAGTAGTACTCGAAGTCCGCCGTTATATAGGCGCCGACGATAAAGAAGAGCAATATCAGCGTGCCCGACAGCAGGGGCGCCGCACGGCGATTTTTCAGGATGATCTGCATCAGGCGAACGCAAATCGCGCAGCCCAAAGACATAAAAAAGACCAAGATGCCTCGCTCCGTGTAAAGGCCGGTGAGCAGGGACTCGCACAAGCGCAGAATCCCGTACAGCATAATTCCGAAGAGTCCCGCAAGAGTGGCGAAATTTTGATTTTTTCTTTTTCTTTCAGCTTCGCGGTTCATCGAAGACCTCCCCTGCCTTTCCGGCTTCGCGTCTGACCCTTTCCGTCGCGTCCACAAAGTCCAGACCCTCCGGCACGACCATTCTCACGGCGCTTGGCAACACCTTGAACGTTATTTCGGATGTTATGAACAACTCGCCGTCCAGAACCACGGTCATCGGCGTTTCGCTTCGGCACGACATTTCGCGGAAGCGCAGATGCGTGAACACGTGCGGATATTGTTCAAACCCGCCGCGCGTGTATTTCGGCAGGACCGAAATCGTTTGAAGCCGGGAAAGCGGTCCCGTAAAAACGATATCCAGTTTCCCGTCGTTCGGAGCGGCGTAAGGATTAGGCGTATTGCCGCCGCCGTTGAACGCGATATTGGCAGCGTTCAAGTTCATATATTCGCCGGATCTGTCCTCGCCGTCAATGTTCACGGTATAGCGCTTCGGTACGATGGAACCGCCCGCTACACCGATGAGCGCTCCGATCTTATAAAGCGCCGGTACGAAACGGCGCATATATCTTCCTTTATTTGCCGCTTTCGTTATGCCGTTCATACTCATGACGGCCAGAGCCTCCGCTCCGATGCAGCAGTTGAGCAAGGCGAAGCGCGAACCGCATTGAATCAGATCCACAGGCACGGACGGCGCTTTCGAAAGGAGTTTGATGTCGCGGAACGCTTCAAAGTTCTCCGCGCCGAGAGCGTTTACGAAATCGTTGGCGTTGCCGTAGGGAACGCTGGCGAGTTCCGCGTTTTCAAACTCGGCCATGCCGTTCAGGCAGTCAAAGAGTATCCCGTCGCCGCCCACGGCATAAATCCTTACCGCTTCGCCGTTTCCGACGCCTGACATGTATCTGTGGACGGCGGCCACGGCGTCGCGGGGACAGCGCGATATATAAACCTTGTACTCCGCGCGGTTGCCTACGGAAAAACAATTCTCCACGCTGAGAAGGAAATGTTTCAAATTCTCCAATTGAACAAAGGATTTAGGATTTATAACGAAATAATGCCGCATATATCCCTCCTGTATCTCAGAATCCGAAATCAAGCAGGAATCGGTTGAACAGCTCCGGCCAATCCTCGGTCAGGGGAACGCCTGCGGCAAGACCGAGAGCGTGACCTCCGTGCGGGAAAACATGCAGACTGTACGGAACGTTGTATCCGGTAAGCGCCGCCGCCATATCAAGGGAACCGCGCACGGAAACAAGATCGTCTTCCGACGTGTGCCACAGAAACGCGGGCGGGGTTTTTGCGTTTACGTTCGCGGCGGGATCAAGCTCGCGAAGCTCCGCCGGACTCGCATCATCTTTTCCGAGCAGCTTTTTTGCGAAGCTTTCCGATATGTGAGACAGGCTGTTCACACCGTAACAGGACGCAAAAATATCGGGTCGGGACGACTCGCGCTCCGCCGCGTCAACCGCAAGGGGATCTCCCGTGTCAAAGCGCGTGGCCGCGAGCGCGGCAAGATGCCCGCCCGCCGAGAAGCCCAAGACGCCGATATGCTCGGGATCAATATCCCATTCCGCAGCTCTGCAGCGTACGAGACGAACAGCGCGCCGCACATCGAACAGCATGGCGGGATGCCTGTAAGGCAGCAGCCGATAGCGAAGCACAAAGGCGTTGACACCGCAGCGATTGACGGAAACGGCGGCCGGATCACCTTCACGCTCGGCGTGTATGGCGTAAGCGCCGCCCGGACAGACAATCAACGCTCCGTGTCCCTTTTCACCCGAGAAGAATGGCTTGAGACCGGGGCGCGGCTGTCCTATTGCGGGATCGAACAGGGGTGTTTCCCCTTCCCACAGAGGGATTTCTCTTTGCATAACCGATTATCCTCCTACGGGGGCGTGATTAACGCAGCAAATCCTCGGTTTCGTGCCGTTTTTGGCGTGTCATAAGCGTAAACGCCGCGTCATTCGTATCGGCGCGGCTCATTAAAACGCTGTATATCTGCTCCGTAATCGGCATCTCCACGCCCTCCCTGCGAGCAAGCTGCCACGCCGCCTCCGTCGTATACATACCCTCCACTACCATGCCGACGCGGCGCGCGGCTTCACTCGGCTCTGTGCCTTCTCCTATCATAATGCCGCAGCGGCGGTTCCGGCTGTGCATACTCGTACAGGTTACGATCAGGTCGCCCACGCCCGTAAGGCCGAAGAATGTTTCGCGGCGGCCGCCAAGCCTTTCGCCAAGGCGCGCGATTTCGGTAATGCCTCTCGTCATCATCGCGGCCTTTGCGTTGTCGCCGAAGCCGAGACCGTCCGATATACCCGCGCCGAGCGCGATTATGTTCTTCAGAGCGCCGCCAAGCTCTACACCGATCACATCGTCGTTCGTGTAAACGCGAAAGCGATCAGACATGAATATATCCTGTACATATCCGGCCAGCTCCGGCTCGGTCGAAGCGGCCACCACAGTCGTGGGCATGCCGCGCCCAACCTCTTCGGCGTGCGAGGGCCCCGAGAGCGTCGCAAAGCTGCTTTCGGGAAACAGTTCTTCCGCTATCTGCGAAACCGTTTTCAGTGTCTTTTGTTCTATACCCTTGGCTACGTTGATTATGGGCGTTTCATAGCTTATATAATTGCCCGCGTTCAAAACGGCGCTCCTGAAATGCTGCGCCGGAACGGCAAAAAGCACGGCGTCGGCGCCGTAGATCGCTCCCTGCATACCAAAGGATATGCCTATTCCGTCATGAAACGGAACGCCGGGCAGGTATCGCTTGTTCTCACGGTCGCGCTCAAGCTCCCGAAGAAGTTCTTCGTTGATATCCCACAAAGAAACTGTATGCCCTTTGCCGGTCAAATTTACGGCAAGAGCCGTACCCCAACTGCCGGCGCCTATTACGGCAATTCTCTGTTTCATTTCTTCTCTCCTTTTAATGTGACTGCTCAAAACCCCACGTGATTTTCACCCATTCCGGAACCTGAGAGGCAATTCGTCTTCCTCACGTAGCTTCGAGTACGTTCCGGGGAGCCAAATTACCTCTCAGAACCCGGCCTGAGTAAAACTGACGCGGCGTTTGAGTAGTTTTGATTGAACTTTTAATGTGACTGCTCAAAACCCCACGTGATTTTCACCCGTTCAAACTTTTGATTTAAACCTTAATTTAGGTTCTTCTCCCTTTAATATCCTCTTAATATTTTGACGGTGTTTGATCCAGATAATGAACGCCGTCAGCAGCGAGGGTATGAAATAAACAGGGTGCAGCACGTTCATGAATATGGGAAAAGCGGCTGCGGCAACGAGCGCGCCCACCGAAACCCTCCGGGTCAAAAGTATCAGAATAAGAGCTATGAGCAAGAGCATCAGCCCCATCTTTATATCGAAGGCGCATATGACGCCAAGCGCTGCGGCGACGCCCTTACCGCCCTTGAATCCGTAAGGCAGCGGCCAGATATGTCCGCAGAGCACAGCTATGCCGCAAAGTATGGCGAAGGCTTCGCCGCCGAACAATTTCGCGAACGCCACGACGGCAAAACCCTTGCCGACGTCCACAATCAATGTTATGACGGCCGCTTTTTTCCCTATCACGCGCAGTACGTTCGTCGTGCCCGCGTTGCCGCTGCCGCTGCCGCGTATATCCACGCCGTAAATTTTTCCGAGTATAATGGCGGGGGATATTGTTCCTACAAAATACGAAACCAATATGCACAGCGCCGACAGCATATATCCCGCGTCCGTATGCGTGATCTCATACCTGAGCGATGAGATGTTTTCAAGCATCGCGATCACCTTTTCCGCGATACGCGAACTTGACTGAGCTTCCCTCAAAGCCGAACGCGGCGCGGATGCGATTTTCGAGGTACCTTGCGTAAGAAAAGTGCATGAGCGTCTCGTCATTGACCTTGAACAGGAAGAGCGGAGGTTTCACGCTCACCTGCGAAGCGTAATATATCTTCAGCCTTCGGCCCTTGTCGGACGGCGGCTGCTTCATGGCCACGGCGTCGGCTATAAGGCTGTTCAACCTGCCTGTGGACACGCGCATGGCCCGATTTTCCGCGACGCACTTTGCGAGACTCATAACGTTCGCGAGCCGCTGTTTCTTCAAAACGGAAATAAACACATCCGGAGCATAGGCCATAAAGGCCAGTTCGCCGTGCAGCTTCTTTTGGAAGTGCTTCATCGTGTTTGTTTCCTTCTCGATCAAATCCCATTTGTTCACGACGACGACTATCCCTTTGCCGGCCTCATGCGCGATGCCCGCTATCTTCTTGTCCTGCTCCGTCACGCCTTCGCGCGCGTCCAACATGAGCAGACAGACGTCGCTGCGTTCTATGGCCGCGACCGCGCGTATAACGCTGTAACGCTCAATGTCGTTCTCAACCTTGCTCTTGCGTCTCAAACCGGCTGTGTCGATAAGGACAAAGCGTTCACCGTCCCTCTCGAACGGCGTGTCTATCGAATCTCGCGTCGTACCCGCTATTTCCGAT
Source organism: Eubacteriales Family XIII. Incertae Sedis bacterium (assembly GCA_031266025.1). GTDB lineage: Bacteria > Bacillota > Clostridia > Peptostreptococcales > Anaerovoracaceae > JAITLA01. The sequence goes on along the minus strand of JAISBV010000081.1, from coordinate 7,278 downwards.
ACAATGACCCTCTCCTCGCCAAGCAAGGCGTTGACGAGCGAGGATTTGCCTACATTCGGTTTTCCTATAACGGCTATCCCTATCGAGTCATCACCGCCCGCAGCCGCTTCCTCCCTCGGAAGGCTTTCGACTATGCGATCCAATACCTCGCCGAGACCGAGCATATTGGCCGCCGACACGGGCAGCGGTTCGCCGAGACCGAGCTCATAAAAATCATAGAAGTTCGCGGGCAAGGCCGCCGTGTCCACCTTGTTCACGACGGTAATAACTTCTTTTCTTGTGCGCATCAGCATGTCCGCCACGTCGCGGTCGGAAACGGTCAGTCCGTCGCGCGCGTCAAGCATGAATATGATAACGTCCGCAGTGTCCATAGCTGTTTCGGCCTGCGCGCGCATCTGCGAAAATATTACATCCTCGGAGAGCGGCTCTATGCCGCCCGTGTCTATCAGGGCAAACGTAACGCCGCTCCACTCGGCCTCCGCGTAAATCCGGTCGCGCGTCACGCCGGGCGTATCTTCGACTATGGATATGCGCTTTCCGATAATCCTGTTAAAAAATGTGGACTTGCCCACATTGGGTCTGCCTACTATGGCTACAACAGATTTTTTCATTTACTCCTCAAATATACTTGAAGCGAAGGCTGCGGGTTCAAAAGCCGCGATATCGTCTATCTTCTCGCCCACGCCGATGAATTTCACGGGAAGATCGAATTCATCCGATATCGTCACGACAATACCCCCCTTAGCCGTTCCGTCAAGCTTTGTGAGTACAACGCCGCTGATATCGGCGGCGTCTTTGAACTCGCCCGCCTGTGATACGGCGTTCTTACCCGTGGTCGCGTCCAATATGAGCAGTGTTTCACGCGCCGCCTCCGGGAATTCACGCGCTATCACCTTGTTCATCTTCGCAAGTTCCGCCATAAGATTCTTCTTCGTCTGAAGTCTGCCCGCCGTGTCGCATATGAGCACGTCCGTGCGCTTCGCCTTCGCCGACTGTATGGAATCGTATATGACGGCGGAAGGATCGGCGCCTTCCTTGTGCCTTATCAGATTCACGCCCGCGCGCTCGGCCCAGACCTCAAGCTGCTCGCCCGCCGCCGCGCGAAATGTGTCCGCCGCCGCGAGCAGTACGGATTCCCCGCGCCGCCTGTACATGTTCGCCAATTTGGCCGTCGTCGTGGTCTTGCCGCCGCCGTTGACGCCTATCAGCATAACTATAAGCGGCCTGCCGGCGTCCATAAGGTGGCGGTCGCCCTTGTCGATAAGCCCTTCGATTATCCTTACGATCTGCTCCTTCACCTGCTCCGGCCGAACAAGCCGTTCCCTTTTGACGGCGGCACGCAGTTCCTCTATGATGCGCACAGTCGTTTCCATGCCTATGTCCGAGGTTATCAAAGCCTCTTCAAGCGCGTCGAGCATATCCTCGTCGACCGCAGGCCGCATGAATATGACGTCTTCTATTTTTTCCTGCAGTTTGCCGAAAAACGATTTTTTTACTCCGAAAGCCAATTTTCGTTTCCTTTCATTGTCCGCGTTACTGCGCCCGCGCCGTCAACCTCTCGGCAAAGCGCTCCGTTTCGTCGTCCCCGAGCCGCAGCGACAACACCTTGGTGACGCCGCGTTCCGGCATCGTCACGCCGTAGAGCGCGTCAGCGTACTCCATAGTCGCTTTCTGATGCGTCACGAGCGTGAATTGCGTTTCGCTGAAATTTGTGAGGTATTCCGCAAAACGCTTTATATTGCCGTCGTCCAAGGCGGCTTCCACTTCGTCCAATATACAAAACGGCGTCGGACGCGCCTTCAATATGGAGAACATGAGAGCTATAGCCGTCATGGTCTTCTCTCCGCCCGAAAGCAGGTTCATGTTCTGCAATCTCTTTCCGGGCGGCTGCGCGTTGATCTCTATGCCGCATTCGAGAGGATTGCTCTCGTCTTCGAGCCGCAGTTCCCCTTTGCCGCCGCCGAACAGCAGGCTGAATGTCTCGCTGAAGTTGTCAACTACCTTATCGAAGTTGGACTTAAAGCTGTCTTTTATCGTTCTGTCCATGACGTCTATGGTCTTACGCAAGTCGTCTATGGCATTCAGAAGATCGTCGCGCTGTTCCGTCAAAAACGCGCGCCGCTCGCTGACGGTTTCGTATTCCTTGATCGCCCCGACGTTTACCTCGCCGAGATCTTTCATTCGGCTCTTGATTTCGCGGCTCTCCTTGACTGCGGCGCTCATAACAAATTCACTCTTTTCAAATTCTATGGCCTGTATATAAGATATTTCGAATTCTTCCCACAGCCTGTCCTTCATGGATTCAAGCCGCGCCTCGTTTCCGGCCTGTCTGATTTCCGCCTCATATTTCTCGCCTTGCGCTTTTTCGAGCGCGGCAAGCGCCGCCGCGCTTCGGCCCGCAAGCTCGTCCGTAAACCGCGAGACTTCGGCCCGCTCCTTGCGGATCAGCGCCAGATCCATTTCTAATTCGAGTTTTTCAGCTTCCTTTTCGGCCGCTAAAGTCTCAAGACCCGAATCGCCCGTGAGCAGCGCGGCTTCCTGCTCGGCGGCCGCTTCGGCCGCCGCCCGCCGGATCTCGCCGTCCCGCGTGAGCTCCGCTATGCTCTCCCTGACGCGCCGCACGAGGGCGTCGCTCGCGTTTTTATCGCTCTCCGCCGCAGAAGCCGCGACCCTTATGCGCGTAACTTCCTCGTTCGCCGCGTCAAGCAGCGTTTTTTCGGCGTCACAGCGCAGGGTAGCGGATTCCGCAAGGCGTTCCGCTTCGGACGAAGCGACTTTCAAATCCTCTATCTCGGCTTCTATCGCGTCCGTTACGCCCAAGGAACGCGTTCTTTCCGCGTCAAGCCCTTGAAGCTCTTTTTCCCATCCGCCGCGCCGGTTTGAAAGCTCTTCGCGCCGGGCATCAAGGTTTCCGATTTCGTTTTCGAGGTTAAGCTTTTCTATCTCCGTTTCGCGCAGCGCTTCTTCAGCTTGCCGCAACACTTCCGCGTTGGCCGTTTTCTTGTCCGCCAAAACGGATATATCCTTTTCCGCCGCCGATTTTTCGGCGGTCAGCTTGGCTATTTCTTCCGCCAATATGCCTATTTCCGCTCGGCGTTCGAGCAAATTGGCCGTTTTGTTTCTGTACGCGCCACCCGTCATGGCGCCCGCCGCATTGACCACCTCGCCTTCCATTGTTACGCAGCGCAAACCGCTCTTGCTCTCCTTTGATATGCGAACGGCGTTTTCGAGCGTGTCGGCTATAAGAACCCTGCCGAGCAAATATTCGAATACAGGCGTGAGCTCGGCGTCAAATTCTATGCAATCAACCGCGTAGCCGAGACTGCCTTCCGATTCCGCGACGCGCCTGTCCTTCCCCCCGGCCGGCGGGCGTATGCTCGCGACGGGCAGGAATGTAAGTCTGCCGGATTTGTTCTGTTTCAGGTAGCGAATCGCGGCTTTGGCGCTCTCGTCGTCGTCGCATACTACGTTCTGCAAGGACGCGCCGAGCGCTGTTTCCACAGCCGTTTCAAAGCCTCTCGGAACGCGTATCAGCTCGGCGACGACGCCGCGAAGACCCTTGACGCCTGATTTCATGATCGAACGGATGCCGGAGTTATAGCCCTCGTAGTTATTTTCCATCTCTTTGATGGTCTTTTTCCGCGCGGAAAGCTGCTCACGGCGCAAGTTCGCCTTTTGTAAAGACGCGGAGAGTATCTTTTCTTGTTCGGAAAGCTTGATTTCTGTCCTTTCGGCAGATAGGCGGGTCTCCGCGAGACCGGCAAGCTCCTCGGCGACGGACGCGAGACGCCGCCGCGCCGCGTCTTGCGTCTCCTCTGTTTCCCTGTCGCTTTTGTCCGCGAGCGTCCTTTCGAACTCTATCTGATCCTTGCGCTGCGCCAATGTTTCACTCAGGTTCTTGACGCCGGCTATTTCATTCTCCTTTGCCGCGCGCAGCCTGTGCGATTCGAATATGCTGCTCCTGTATTCGTCCGCCTCGGCGGCGGCGCGGGATACTGACTCGGCCTTTTCGGCGGCGCGGGCAAGAGCCGCGTTCAAGCTCTCTTCAAGCTCCGCAAGTTTCGCTTCTGTTTCCTCCGCGCCGGCGGAAAGCGCCGCAAGGTTGTCCTTTTCCTTCGCAAGCTTCGCGGCTATTGTTTCCGTCTCATCCGCAAGCCTTTTTTTATCGCGCGCGAGGTTTTGTTTCCTTTCCTCGTTGACGCGTATTTTATTCTTTATCTCGCTCGTTTCGTTCGCGTTGGCAAGCACGCGATCCCGTATAGCGTTCCCCTCCGTTTCCAAGGCTTCGTCTCGGCTTTTGCTTGCCGCCGCTTCCGCGTCTGTCTTCGCCCTTTCATCGCGAATTTCTTCTATACGCGCGAAGAGTTCCATGATCTCATCTTTGACATATTCGTTTTTAAGCTGTATGTTTTCTATATTCTTCAGCGTGATATTGATCTCTAATTCCTTATACCTGTCACGCAGACTTATGTACTCCTTGGCTTTTTCGCTGTCCTCTTTTAGGGAGTCTACACGGGATTCTATCTCGTCCACGATATCGTTCACGCGTTCGAGATTGGCGGCGGTGGCGTCGAGCTTGCGTTCCGACTCCTCCTTGCGCGCTCTGTACTTCGTGATTCCGGCCGCTTCCTCGAACAACTCGCGGCGATTTTCCGGTTTGCTGTTGACTATACGCGATATTTCGCCTTGCCCTATTACGGAATAGCCGTCTACGCCTATACCCGTATCCATAATCAGCTCTCGTACGTCACGCAGACGGCAGCGCGCGCCGTTGATCGAATACTCGCTCTCCCCCGAGCGATACATCCTGCGTCGGATAGCCACTTCGGCGTAATCTATGGGAAGAAATCCGGAGCTGTTGTTTATGACGAGCGTGACTTCAGCCATGCCCTTGGCCCGCCGCGCCGCCGTACCCGCGAAGATGACTTCCTCCATCTTGCCGCCGCGCAGCGCCTTGGGACTCTGCTCGCCGAGAACCCACCTTATCGCGTCCGATATGTTGCTCTTGCCGCTTCCGTTAGGGCCGACAATACATGTGACGCCTTCCTGAAATTCTATTGTTACGGGTTCCGCAAATGATTTGAAACCCTGCATTTCTATTCGCTTAAAATACACTTCGATCCCTCATACGCCGGCAAAACCGGGGCGTTCCAAGGCATTCTTGGCGGCGGCCTGCTCCGCTTGCTTCTTGCTTCTGCCGGAACCTCTCCCTATTCGACTGCCGTTTCTGAACACGCTGACAAAAAACATCTTGTCGTGATCGGGCCCTACCTGACTGTCCACTGTATAGCGGATATCCACGCGGCCCTCCGCTTGCAGACGCTCTTGCAAATCGGACTTGTAATCCCCGTCTGTCGCGCCGGAAGCGGCTTCGTTCAAAACCTCCGCAAACACGCCCATTACGAAACGCCGCGCCGCGTCCGCGCCGCCGTCCAAATATACGGCGCCTATCAGCGCCTCAAGCGCGTCGGAAACAACGGACGCGCGCGCCCTGCCGCCGCCGTTCTCTTCTCCTTTTCCGAGATTCAGGAATTCACCGAGCGAAAACATACCGGCTATACGAAACAAGGAACGCTCGCAGACGACATATGCTCTGAGCCGCGTAAGCACGCCTTCCTCAACATCCGGCAAACGCCTGTACAGCTCTTCGCTGATAAAGCCTTCCAAGATGGCGTCGCCCAAAAATTCAAGCCTTTCGTTACTGTCGAATTTCGACATGCCGCGTTCATTCACATAAGATGTATGGTTGAGCGCCGTTTCAAGAAGCCGCATATCCGTGAACCGGTATCCGATTTGGGCTGTCAATGAGACCTCATTCAATGTCGCCGGTCACCTCCAAGTCGAGAATGGCGTTTTCGATGTGCCGCACAACCTCGTTTTTCATATACGGCAAAGCCCTGATAATCGCGTTTTTCACAGCCTTGGCGTTCGAAGAACCGTGCATCTTTACGATGGCGCCCTTAACGCCGAGTATGGGTGCGCCGCCGTACTCGGAATAATCGAACGCGTTACGCAATTCCGAGAGCTTGCCCGAAAGCAGCAACGCGCCGATCTTGGACAGCGCGTCTGACGTGAATTTTCGTTTGATCAGCTGAAAGATGCTCCAAGCCAAGCCTTCCGTAAGCTTCAGTATGACATTGCCGACATATCCGTCGCAGACGACTATGTCGACCGTGCCGTGCGGAACGTCGCGAGCTTCGATGTTACCCACGAAGTTAAGACCGCCCACAGTATCACGGCTTTTCGCAAGCAGCTCGTATGCCGCTTTTACCACTGTCGTGCCTTTGGTTTCTTCCGTACCCATATTGACGAGACCGACGCAGGGGTTTCTTTTGTTCAAAACCTTTTCCGCGTAAATGGAGCCCATAAGCGCGAATTCGAGCAGATTGTTCGGCTTGCATTCGGCGTTGGCGCCCGTATCCACAAGCAATGAAACGCCTCCGCTGAGTATGGGATATGTGCTTGCGATAGCGGGTCTGTCTATACCCCGTATCCTGCCGAGTATGAAAAGGCCGCCCGCCATGAGCGCGCCCGTATTGCCCGCCGAAACAAATACGCCGCCTTCGCCGTCCTTGAGCATGTTCATGCCGACGACAATAGACGAACGCTGCTTCGTGCGCACCGCTCTGACCGGCGCCTCGTCGCCGCTTATGACCTCTTCCGCGTGAATGATTTCTATCTTTTTCGCATCGTATTTGCGGCGCGTGAGCTCGGCTGAGAGTACTTTCTCATCACCGACTATACATATTGTATTGTCTATGAGCCACGAAGCGAGCGCGGCGCCTTCCACAATCACTGCGGGCGCGTGATCGCCGCCCATGCCGTCCAATATGATCCTGTCTTGTTTCCCCATTATTTCTCCCCATATCAGCAAAACGAGAGACTTTCGGCCGCAGACGCCAAGCATCCCGGCTATTGCAGTGTTACAGCAGTTATAACTTCGCTGCCAATGTTCCACCGCTTCAAGCGAAGCTGCGGCGGCGGGTTCCGCTTCCCGCAACAAGCGGTGGGCTGCGTTCGCTTCGTTGAAACGCACAGATGTGAGAAAAATTTCTTCATTCGAAATTCGAAATTTTTCTACCGATGCGTTATAATAGTAGCATATTTACGGTTGAATTACAAGTTATGAGCTGATTTCGACGTTTTTGTTGGGGAAATCGTTACAGTTCACAGGTATGCTGCAAACTAAAATATTAAATCGTTAAAATCCAACGAACGTCATTCCGGGCTTGTCCCGGAATCCATCTTAACTGTTTTATAGATTCCGGGGCAAGCCCG
>JAISBV010000122.1 GCA_031266025.1 Eubacteriales Family XIII. Incertae Sedis bacterium | reverse complement strand
ACGACAAGTGGAGCCGTTATGAGCCCGAAACGAACGGCGTGCTCATCATCTACGCCTCGATGTACGGCAACACGGAGAGCGCCGCGATGTGTCTCGCGACCAAGCTGCGCGAAAAGGGCGTCCGCGACGTGAAGGTCCGCGACGTTTCGAACACGCACGTGTCATGGCTCATATCCGAGACATTCAAATACAGCCACGTCGTGCTCATGTCCGTGACCTACAATCTGGGCATATACCCGCTTATCCATAACTATCTGATGGATATGAAGGCGCTGAACCTGCAGCAGCGCACATTCGCCGTCGTCCAAAACGGCACATGGGCGCCGAAATCAGGCGACTTGATCAGGGAATTCTTGGACAAGGAGCTGAAGCAGATCACCGTTCTGAGCGACGAACTCACGATCAATTCGTCCATGACGCCCGAAAACGGCGCGGAGATGGACGGCATGGCGGACAGCATCATCGCATCCATGAAATAGTTCCGGCTACGGGTCGCACAGCCGGCTGAGACCGTAAACGCCATTCCGAGCTTGTTCCGGAATGGCGTTTATACATTCTTGGGAAGATAGTCGCGGAGTTTTTGGTAAAGTTCGTTTATGTCCAAGGGTTTTCCTATATGGTCAGTCATGCCGGCCGCCAAGCACTGTTCTATGTCGTCACGGAAAACGTTGGCGGTCATGGCTATGATGGGCACCCTCAGAGCATGCTCGTCCGGAAGTGCACGAATCCGCCGGTCGGCCTCATAACCGTCCATTTCCGGCATCTGCAAATCCATAAGAATAAGGTCGTAACGCTTTGGGCTTTCGGCATACAGCGCCAAGGCTTCGGCGCCGTTCGTCGCGCAGTCGATATCGGGAATAACATCCTCAAGTAATGACAAAACTATCTCTCGGTTGATCTCTATATCGTCGGCCAAGAGTATGCGCCGCCCTCGGAAATCATCTTCGGTCGGCGCCAAGGATTCGGAATTCGATTCCGAAAGCGCCGGCGTACTCACATCCGCTCCGCGCCTGATCTTTGCGGTAAAAATGAACGACGAGCCCTTCCCCGGCTCGGATTCCACCCAAATTTCTCCGTTCATCGCTTCCACGATGCGTTTGGAGATGGCGAGCCCCAAACCGGTACCGCCGAATTTTCTCGATGTACCGCTTTCCGCCTGTTCAAAAGAGTGAAACAGTCGCGCCTTTTGTTCTTCGCTGATGCCTATACCGGTATCGACGACCTCTATTCGCAGTGTACACATACCGTCATTCTCTCCGACGAGCAGCGCGTTCAAGCATATTGAACCCTTTTCGGGCGTGAATTTAACGGCGTTCGAAAGCAGGTTCGTGATAACCTGCGACAGACGCTGATCATCCCCGAAGAGCGTCTGCGGGATGTTTTCGTCCGAACGCGTAAAAAATTCCTGTTGCTTCTCAAGCACGCGAAAATTGATGACGTTGGCGACGTTTTGAATCATTTTCTCAAAGCTGAAATCCACGAAAGACAGTTCCAATTTGTTCGCTTCTATCTTCGACATATCCAAGATATCGTTGATAATGCCCAAAAGATGCGTGGACGCGTCTTTGATCTTTTGCAGACAATAATCCTTTTTTTCAAGGTCGTCGGAGCCGGCGGCTATGGCTATCATGCCGATGACGGCATTCAGAGGGGTGCGGATTTCATGACTCATGTTGGAAAGAAACTCTGATTTGGCGTGACTGGCGCGTTCTGCGGCTTCGCGGGCGCGCGCCAACTCCGAAACATCATTCATCACAACGACGACGCTGCGGCTGTGGCTGTCCGGATCTTCTGCGGCAGGCGCCACGGTCATTTGAAAAACGATATTCCGACCGTTGCGAAGCGTGACGTTTTCCTCATAACTTGCGGAGTTTCGCGTTTCAAGCACATGTTGACAACGCGCGCCGGTTTCGGCGACCCACGTCTCGGGCATGGCGCTCGCAAACAGCGCGGCGAAAGATATACCTATCATTTCGCGCATATCCGCATATCCGAGCAAGTTCAATGTCGTTTCACTGCCGAGTACAAAACGCATCTCCGTATCGAGCATGAACGTAACGCTCGGCGTATTTTTCAGGAGTAATTTATTGTAAAAATTTGATAATTCCTTGGCTGCCTCATTCGCGTCGCGCAGTCGTTCGGTCTGTTCGTGCATGATGGACAGCGCGCGGTAATCGCGCTCGAGCTTTTTGAATTGCCGAGCAAGCTTATTGTATTCGATTTTTAGATTTTCCGATTCTTCCGGCATATTAACCCCCGGGCCGATTTCATTTACAGAATGCAGAGAGTTATCGAACAATTATGAAAACGATTAACCGCCTCATCTTCCGAATGGCGGGTTGGGCATATTTCACCCAAACAGTACGCTCCCATGAGTTTGAGCCCCGGCGGAAGCATCTCGGAGAGTATTTGACCCTCCGCGCCGGAATCGGCGCCGAGTATCATAGCGCGACCGCAGCAGGAAATGCAAAGCACGGTCGAATATGTATAATCGTTTCGTTTTCCGGTCTCCGCAAGCAAGGCGTTCATAGATTCGCGGCAGGCCGCGCGAACATCCTCTTTGTTGACCAAGCAGATATTCGCCATCGCTCCGGTCGGCACGTCGCCGAAAAACGAACCGGAGCCGTCCGCGTGATTCAGACCGGATATGTGACGCATAAGCGGAGTTTCATCGCCGCCGTCGCGCGTGAGCATCATCGGATATGAATTGAAAGCAAGCAAGGGATCGTCCACGTCCGTTTTCAGTCCAAAACCCTCAAGGTATTCTATCATTGTTTCGTCGCCGACGCGATATACGATGTTGCCCTCCGCTTTGACGACGCGGCGAATCCGTTCGGCGAAGCGCGACGTGACGTGACGAATCGCGAAAGCGGGCTTGACCGCGCCCCTTATGCTGATCAGAACCATGGCGTTCCTGTATTTGCCGCCGGAGAAAAAGACGTCGGCGCGCTCATAATCGTAATCATCCGAAGCCACACCGCCCATAACGGGTACGCCCGGAACGATTTTCGCGAAGGCGTCCGGATATTTGTCGCCGGAGAACGGCAGACCGTACGGACAGAAAACGAAGATCACGCCGGGCTTTTCATCGCCGCTCGGCGCGGCGCTCCGGGTTTTCTCGTAGGCGTCCGCTATTTCCCGCTCATAACCGTCCTTCGTCAGAGGCGCCGAAACCGCTGCGGAAAACGTACAATCCGAAGACGTCAGCACCGTCAGCGTTATCGCCGCTTCACGGTGTCCGTCCGCGTTCAGCGCGGCGAGCGTCGTCATTCCGACGATATTGATACCGAGCATATCTTTTAGTTCCCCGGAAATCGCGGCGCCGTCCGCGTCCGCGTCACAGATGAGAATTCCGACAGAGTCGGCTTCCAAGACGAGCCCGTCGCGAATCGAAGCGGCCAATTCTCGCGTCGCCGCCGAAGCGTCGTCCAATTCGTAGCTGATTGCCGTTGCGCTTTTTATCATTTTCGCCACCCTCTCTCATACAATATCATAAAGGTATATTAGCACGTTCCGGTAAAAAATACAAGCGGATTCCTGTATGTCTCTCCTGTGAATTTTTGACTGTAAACTGCCCCGCAGCAAAACTACCCGGTACGCGTGCCCGGAGCTTGCGAACGGGTATTGAACCCGGGCGCACATAAAAAACGGAACATCTGTCCTTGTAGGCAGAAATTCCGTTTTAGTCTATTATATGATGATTGTATTGACTGTTGCCGCAGACTTAATTACTTTAATTCCACAGCAGCGCCGGCGCCTTCAAGCTGTGCCTTGATCGCTTCGGCTTCAGCCTTCTCAATGCCTTCTTTGATGTTGGACGGAGCGCCGTCCACCAAATCCTTGGCTTCCTTAAGACCCAAGCCCGTCAATTCGCGAACGACTTTGATGACCTTGATCTTCTCAGCGCCCGCGCCCGTGAGAACCACATTGAATTCGGTCTGCTCCTCGACTGCGGCCGCAGGAGCCGCAGCGCCGGCAACAGCGACGGGAGCCGCCGCCGAAACGCCGAATTCCTCTTCACACGCCTTTACAAGCTCATTGATCTCCAAAATCGTCATGCCCTTTATGGATTCGATTATCTGTTCGGTGTTCACGCTCATAGGTTTTTCCTCCTGTAATTGATCGGTTTTACATACTATAAATTTTATATTTCGGGTGTTTCAACTGCGGATTCGGGCGCCGCTTCTGCTGCGGGTGTTTCAACTGCGGGTTCGGGCGCTGCTTCCGCTGCGGGTGTTTCAATTGCGGGTTCGGGCGCCGCTTCCGCTGCGGGTGTTTCAACTGCGGATTCGGGCGCCGCTTCCGCCGCGGGTGTTTCAACTGCGGGTTCGGGCGCCGCTTCCGCCGGCTTGCCGTTTTCTCCCGCGTCGGCTATGGCTTTGAATGTACGTACCAACTTACCTATAGGCGATACAACGCTGCCGAGGAAGCGCGCTATGAGTTCGTCCCTCGTAGGCAGCGCCGCAATCTGTTTCAAACCCTCCGCGTCGTAAAAAGCGCCCTCGATCACGCCCGCCTTAAACTCCATCTTCTTGTATTCTTTGAAGATTCCGTTCAAGACCCTTGCCGGCGCAACGGCGTCGCTGTAGCTGATCGCAAAAGCGCTCGGGCCCGAAAGCACTTCTTCGAGCCGCGCGTAGTCCGTCCCGGCCACCGCCCTCTTCACCAATGTGTTTTTATAGACTGTATAATCCACGTCGGCTTCGCGCAGTGTCTTACGCATTGCGTCGGCCTCCGCGACCGTAATACCGATATAGTCTATAACGACTGCGGACTGCGCTCTGTCAAGCTTCCCTTTGATCTCGTCGACCACCGCCTGTTTTTCCTTAAGATGCTCTGCTGATGGCATATTCGCTCCTTTCTGTGATAATAAACGACCCTGCGGCAAGCCCGGGGTACGCGTGCCCGGAGCTTGCGAACGGGTATTGAACTCGTTTGCATAATAAACGACCACGCAGCAAGCCACAGGGTATTGAACCCGTTTGCATAATAAATAAAGTCTCTTTATCCGCAGACAAAAAGACTATATAGGCATAATGCCATGTATAATTTCACCTCGACCGGCATATATTAAGCGCGCTGCGCGCCGGCTGTCTGCGGTTTTGTATTCAATTTTGGCTAAATCTTTAACAGTATCCTTTGTTTCAGAATACCAAGCGCGCGGGATTTATCTTAATGCCGGGGCCCATTGTGGACGCAACCGTAACGCTCTTCAGATACTGTCCCTTTGCCGCCGACGGTTTGGCCTTGACCACGGCTTCGAGCAAAGCGTTGAAATTGTCGGAAAGCTTCTCGGATCCGAATGACGCTTTCCCTATTGGCGTATGTATGATATTTGTCTTATCAAGGCGATATTCCACCTTGCCCGCCTTGATGTCGCGCAAGGCTCTCTCAACGTCCATGGTGACTGTTCCCGACTTGGGGTTAGGCATCAAACCCTTGGGCCCGAGCAGCTTGCCCAACTTGCCTACGACGCCCATCATATCCGGTGTGGCCACAACCACGTCGAAATCAAACCATCCTTCGCTCTGAATCTTTTGCGCCAATTCCTCCGCGCCAACGTATTCCGCGCCGGCCGCCTCGGCTTCCTGCGCCTTGGGGCCCTTCGCGAACACGAGCACGCGAACGGACTTGCCGGTACCGTGCGGAAGCACTATAGCGCCTCTGACCTGCTGATCGGCATGTCTGCCGTCAACGCCCAACTTCACGTGAACCTCAACGGTTTCGTCGAACTTGGCCTTGGCGGTATTCGCGACCAAATCAAGCGCCTCACTTACTTCGTACAGATTCGCCTTATCAATGAGCTTGGCATTTTCCTTATAACCTTTACTTCTCCTTGGCATTGTTTTCTACCTCCTGTGGTGCAAACGGCTCTCGCCTCCCACACTAACCTTGAATCACTATTCCCATGCTCCTCGCCGTACCTTTGATCATCGCCGTCGCGGCTTCGACCGACGCGGCGTTGAGATCGGGCATCTTGATCTCCGCTATTTCGCGTGCCTGAGCTTCTGTCAGCGTCGCAACTTTTTTCTTGTTCGGCTCGGCTGAACCCGACTGCAGATTCGCCGCTTTCTTCAAAAGCACAGCTGCGGGCGGGGTTTTCGTTATGAATGTAAAAGATCTGTCGGCATATACGGTAATGACGACCGGAATGATCATACCTGCCTGATCTTGGGTCTTTGCATTGAACTGTTTGCAAAAATCCATTATATTTACGCCTTTTTGACCGAGCGCAGGCCCTACAGGCGGCGCCGGATTGGCTTGGCCCGCGGGTATTTGCAACTTTATAAGGCCGTCGATTTTTTTCGCCATATTTTATTACCTCCTTTGCTCAGATTTTGTCTACCTGCCCGAATTCCAGCTCAACGGGGGTATCCCTGCCAAACATGGATATACGGGCCTTCAATGTCTGCCGTTCCATGTTGACCTCTTCAACGGCGCCCATAAAACTCTCAAACGGGCCGTTGATTACCTTGACCGTATCACCGACGTCAATATCCAAATCTATATATATCTTCTCTATGCCCATACGTCTCACCTCATCCCGCGTGAGCGGAATGGGCTCGGCGCCGTGCCCGACAAAACCCGTGACGCCTTGCGTATTACGCACCAAGTACCAAGATTCGTTCGTTACGATCATCTTGACAAGCACATAGCCCGGAAACATCTTTCGGGTTTTAACCTTTCGCTGACCGTTTTTGAATTCCATCCTGTCTTCGGTAGGCACGATGATCTTGAGAACCAAATCCTGCATGCCTCTGTTCTCAACGATCTTCTCAATATTCACTTTTACCTTGTTCTCGTGGCCGGAATAAGTATGAATGACATACCATTTTGCTTTTTCGTCCGATTCGTCGTCTTCATCGGAAGGATTGGCGGCAGGACGAACGACATTGCTCAAATCCGCGTAAGCCGCGTCGGCCGCAAAGCTTTCCGCGTCTGTTTTCGTATCAATGTAATCTTCAATGATGACTTCTTTGTTCATTTCTACATTCACCGCATCAGAACGAGAAGCCCAGTGTCAGCTTCAGCAGCTGCATGAACAAGGTATCGACCGCCCAAATAGCCAAGCTGAACGCTATGCATGTTACTACCACCGTCCAAGTGTAAAGAACAAGTTCTTTGCGCGTGGGCCAGACCACCTTTTTGATCTCAACTTTAACACCGCGAAAATACTCGCGAAGCCCGCCTCTGTTTTCACGATTCGCGTTCTTTGCGCGATTTGCGGCTGCCGTGAACGCGCTTTTCTTTTTTGCGTCCTTGTCTTTTTCGTTGTTTTTGTCCGCCATACCCCGCTCCTTACTTGGTTTCTTTGTGAACGGTATGCTTCCCGCAGAATTTGCAATACTTGTTCATCTCAAGACGGTCAGGATCATTCTTCTTATTCTTGATCGTATCGTAATTCCGCTGCTTGCATTCGGTGCATGCCACCGTAATCTTCACTCTCATGACTTAAAACCTCTTTCGCTGTTGCAGTCAAAAACCGAAGTCGATTCGCACAATACATTACTGCCGAGCAGCAACGTCAACACTGCGATTTGTCGGTATTTTGGGGCAAATTGCTTGATATTCGGCGTTCTTCGCAAAGAACGCTCAAATAGAATATCACGAATTCACTCTTATGTCAATTGCTTTTTAATGTAAGTTTGTAACAAATAGCCCTTTATGCTCCATAAGAAGCTACACATCCATCTCCGAAGGTTCATCCTCGTCATCAATACGGTACCAGTTTTTATCGAGAAATTCGACGTCAACCAACTCATTTGGGTACATCTTCATATACTTGCCCGTGCATTCTACAGCCACAGTTCCGTCAGGGAGCAATATCTCACCGCTTCCCTCAAACAGTTTACGCGTGTTGCGCGTAAGTCTGCCTACGGCCTTAAGTGTGGCGCCTGTAGGAACGGGTTTCTTGTATTTGAGTTCAAGCGCGACGGTCACACCCCATGTTTCGGGTTCGATGACGCATATCGTCCTTCCCACGGTTTCGTCCAAAACCGCCGCAACCAATCCGCCGTGTACCCTTCCGGGATAACTCTGATGCCATTCCTCTGTATGGAATACCGCGACCACTTCGCCGCTTTCCAGATCGTAGAAACGCGTATTAAGGCTGAATCCGTTGCGGTCTCCGCATACGACGCAGCCGCTGCTGTTGTTCTGTTTGTTTACTATTTTGTGTTTCATAACAATAACCCAAAAACAAAACAGCAACAAGGAACTGTATCCCTTGCCGCTGTTAAGTATCACGTAGAGGATTCGGATCAATGTCAGTTCCCGAGCCGACTGAACGATTATCTTACTATTCCAGTATGGAGGCTACGACGCCCGCCCCTACTGTCCTGCCGCCCTCTCTTATAGCGAAGCGCAGACCTTCCTCTATGGCTATGGGGGTGATAAGCGTGATAGTCATCTGGAT
>JAISBV010000086.1 GCA_031266025.1 Eubacteriales Family XIII. Incertae Sedis bacterium | reverse complement strand
CGAGAGGTCAACATGCCGCCCTCCAATCCTTAAAATGTTAGCTTTTTGAAAGGTCAACCGAGGCCGATATATTGTCACTCCTGTTTTTGTCTCCCGCGAGCCTTGATACAATGGGTATTGGGTTAAGAAACCGCTATAAGATTGAGCGACAAATACAGCTTGATGTTATAGATATTATGCGATGGCAAAAATTACGGACATCCGGCGAAGCGGACAATCTAAAGCTGATACAAGATGCCGGCATAAACCCGCAATGGGTGTCAATTGACCGCGACCCATCGGGATTGTTCAGCATATATACCGTCAAGACAGGGTGAGATTTTTCCTTACGGCATTGTTACCGTACTTTTCCGCGTATGCATCCATGTCCAATACCAACAGGCTCACAAAGCCGCCCTGTTCCGGCTTTATATCTTCCAATGCACTCGAACCGGGAGCGGGCCTACCCTCCTCCAATTCGGTAAGCACCCACCCCGATGCGACGTCCTCTCCCATGAAGATGGCATCCGCAAGATTATCGCCGCCTGTGCGCAACCCGGTAGATCCGGAATCTCGACAGCATAAGAGCCGTCTGTTTCATCCCTATAAAAACAGGCGGGATAAGTCAATTTCATGATCAAAACCTCCTCTGTAATCCGAATACCTCGCGGTTTGTCACAGGGTCATTTATTACTATAATACGCATAGTGCGCATACGTGTCAATAGGTATGTTTAAAACGCAAAAGAGAACTTAATGGCCGCACAATGCAATTTGCCGGGCTGTCGGCAAATATCTTAAAATTAAATTTTCCGGATTGACTTTTTAAGGATTTTGCATATAATATAAGTGTACCGAGAGGTACGAAAATATTCGCCGCAAACCGGAGCGGGGTATAAAAAAAGGGTTGTCAAATATTCGCCGCAAACCGGAGCGGGGTATAAAAAAAAGGGTTGAAAATTGCGCCCCTGCCGCCTAATGACGGCGGGGGTGTTTCCTTGAAAGGTGTCGCAGATGAATGAAAACGACATTAAGCCGGGTTACGTATATCACATCAAGAATACATATTTTGACATGGCAAAGGACGATAAGCTCATGCGGAATCATGAAGGCGGAGCATATCGTCCGACTTATTTTTGCTTAAAGGATGAAAAAACGGGCTTGCTTTGGGTTGTTCCCATGAGTACTCGGCTTGAAAAGTATAATGCTGTTATTGAGAAAGATACCAAACAACACGGCAGTTGCCTTAAAATTTTTATAGCCCGATACGGTGATGGGCGCTCGGCGTTTCTTTTTCAAAATATGTTTCCTATCTTACCGAAATATATAGATCATATTCACACCGTTGCGGGCATACCTATGGCTGTTAACCCTGTTGTGCAAGAGGAAATAATGAAGCGTTTTAAAGAAATACGCCGTTTGTATGCACGTGGAGTGAAAATAGTATTCCCCAACATTACGCGGCTTGAAAAGCTGATGTTGAATGAAACGGCTGCTGAAACGCACCGGCTCTGATTGATAAAAAAGTTAGAAAAAACATCAAGGAATCTCAAAAATATTACCGTTTTGTGACCGCGAGGGTGATAATATACACAGAATCCGGCAAAAAGCCCGGAAACCTCGCAAAATAGTTTTATAGGCGCCGATCTTGGTGATATTTCACAGCTGAAATTTGCCTGTTCCGGTGTCTTCATCCATGTAACATTCTGCGAAAGCCTGACAAGTATCAATATTCCTGAAGGCGTGACTATCATTGGGTATAACGCGTTTTACGGTTGCGAAAACCTGATAAGCATTGATATTCCAAATAGCGTAACGAGTATTGGGGAGCAGACATTTTATCAATGCTCCGGTCTTACAAGCATAACCATTCCCGCCGGAGTAACAAGCGTCGGAGTTGACGCCTTTCGCAGTTGTCGTAACCTGACTGAAATTTTTGTGGAACACGGTATGCTTGATCTGCCGATCTATTTCTTGACGGAAAACACATTCAGTGATGACATTTTGACGGCGCCTTACAGACGCTATGCGCGGACTACGAAACACGCGAGGGCAGCACGATCCTCGTTATCACAGCGGAAAAGCTCTCGGGCTTCGCTTATGGCATGCATGAGATATCGGCGCGCTTCACGGAAGACAGAATCGTCGCCTTCGCGTTTGACCTGCGCGGCGCCGCGCTCGCGGATGGCACACAGGCCGGCCCGGAAACCCCGATCGAAAACACAGCAAACGACGCAGGCGCTCCCGCTTCTAATTTTCCCGCCGTGATCTTTGTTATTGTCGTAATCGGCGCGGCGCTGTTAATAGGGACTCTTATCCTGCGTGGCAAGCGGGCTTGAATATTTTTGGATTCCGGGACAAGCCCGGAATGACGTTCTTTGTGACCCGGAATGACTTTCTTTTATAGCCCGGAATGACTTTCTCTCGGCTTATGCCTTTGCCCCGACGGTTCTCTCGTAGAACCGATTTGCGGCGTCGGCCAATTTGTTGTGAAATTTCAAGCCGAGGATGCAGAGCGCGATTATGACGACGCCGAGTATGATCATTCCGACGTAGCTGCCGCTCCTCAGCATGCCGCCGAACATGACGCTCGCCATCACCGCGGGCGTTCTGGCCACGACGGAAATAAGAAAGAACGCGAGGGCGTTCATTTGAGATATGCCGGCCGCGTACGCGAACAGATCCTTGGGAATGCCGGGAATCAGAAATATTATGAATATGAGGATATAAGCTTTCTTGCTGTTCAATTTATCGACGAACCTGCCGATGCGCTCCTTGCCGAATATGAGCCGCATCGCGTCGCGACCGAGCAATTTCGCGATGAAATACGTGAGGACGGTTCCGACGCAAAGGCCGATTACGCAGACGGCGTACGCGATCCAGAAGTTGTACGCGTAGCCCGACGCTATTTGCACGGCCTGGGCCGGTATGACGGAAACGACAACCTGAAACGCTTGCAGCGCCGCGAACAGCGGCAACAGCATACCGCCGCGATTCTCGATCAGCGCGTTGACCGACTCGATGCTTTTGAATTCCTCCAATATTTCGGGATGCCGGAAGTATATCAGCAGCGGTATGCCGACCACGATAAAGATAAGCAGCAGGAATTTTGCTATCGCGAGTATCGTCTTGAATATTTTCATAGCGGTAACAGACCTTTTTCCGACAAGGCTTTTAAAGCGCTCATCACGCCGAACTTGGCGTGTTCATAGCTCAATCCGCCTTGAAAATACACGTTATACGGCGGTCTCAGCGGCCCGTCTGCGGAGAGCTCTATCGAAGAACCCTGCACAAAGGCGCCGGCCGCCATGATGATCTTATCCTCGTAGCCCGGCATATCCCAAGGCACGGGCTTTACATGGGAGTCTATGGGCGCGGCCGCCTGTATACCCTCGCAGAACGCGACAAGAGCCTCCGGCGAGCGCAGGCGCACGGCCTCTATGATATCGCTGCGGCGCTCGTCCGAAGTCGGGCAGACCTCGTATCCGAGGCTTTCAAAGACCTTGGCGCAGAGTATCGCGCCCTTGACGGCGCCGCTCACCGTTTTCGGCGCGAGAAATAAGCCCTGCAGCATGGCTCGCGT
>JAISBV010000005.1 GCA_031266025.1 Eubacteriales Family XIII. Incertae Sedis bacterium | reverse complement strand
TTTAAGAGAACGATCGTATATCGGCTCATTCTTGCCAGCGGTATGCGCTTATCTTTAAGCATGAACACACCGCTCGCATTAATTTCGTCGTCCGCAACGAAGGCGTCGTATAAACGTTTTGCGGATTTCAACGCGTTGCCGTGATTATCGGTAAAGCTAGGCGTTTGGATATTGGGGGCGTCACAGTCAAAAATGAACTCATTAGTTTCTGAATCAAACGTTGCTTTCATAACAATCTTTTTCTTATTTTTTAGAACATATTTTACCCCCACTCTTCCAAAATATTCCTCACCAGCAGGTCTCCGTCCAGCGTCAGATTCTCCCCGCCGTGCGGAAACGGATGTAATCCACAAGGTCAAACGCCGCGCGTTCTGTCATTTGGGGCTGTTCCTCGAAAAACTCCACCACAGGCTCGCCTTTCTTGATATTCCATAGCCCGGACACCTTGCCGTTTATCGCGATGGTCGGCAGGCAAATACCCGATTTCAAGATCACTCCGCTCTTGTATTCCAATGGCAAAACCGCGCCGCGCTCCGTGTATGACACAATGATCGGGTCAAAGCCGGACAATAGCGTTAGCTTAGGGATTTCCCCCATATCGCCCGGATCGCCGCAATGGAAGTATAACTTGCCGTCAAGCTCAAAGCGTTCGTATTCGTCGAGAGGCACATTGCGGAGAAGCTTTTTGTCGTCGCGCCGGAAGCCAAAGAACCATGCCGCGTCGTCAAGCGTTGCGGGTCCGTATGCTTTGAAATACCGGCGGAGTAAATCGGGCAAAACTTCCTCCGTCGTCTGCACAGGCTCGGCGTCAATTAGGTCAAAATCGCGGCTGGTCATATCTCTGAACGCAACCTTGCCCTGCTGTGCCAAGAAAACAAATATTCCGCCCCACGACGAAAATATGCGCCCGATGATCTCATAATCGTAGTTCGCCGCAAAGATTTTTCGCATCTCGGCGCGGCTGTAAACACCATCTTCCATGTAGCGAATCACATCGTCGGCGATCGCTTGCGTTCGTTCGCCGCTCAGAAGCCAAGCCGGGTAGCCGTGGAACGTGTGGAGCGCGAGCAAAGTCGGTAACTCTTCGAGCGCAACACCGTGGAGCGTTCCGCGATAGAGCCAAGTCTTGGTAAGCGCGGTTTTCCAACCTGCGATGTCCGCGCCGCGAATCAGCGCGGAAAACGCTACGTTGCGGTGGAACCAGCAATGCAATCCGAGCAGTTCCCGCGACAATTCCACCATATCGGGGCATTGCCGCGACAGATACAGACCGTGCATACGGCGGCGTTGAATGTGTTCAAGTGTCATATCCGCTGATCCTCTTGTTGCACACATCCTAAGTAAGCGACAGCTGCCAAGTCAGCCCGAATCTGTCCTGCACCCAAGTATAAAGCTTCGCGAACGGATATTCGCCAAGCTCCATCAGTTCAAAGCCGCCGTCCGTCAGCATTTCGCGCGCTCTACGAAGTTCAGCCTCATCATCGCAGTTTACGAAGATTGAGGTTGACGGCGTGAGACTGTGGGCATGCCCCTCGGAATCCATAAACCGAAAGGTCGCGCCTTTGATCGTGAAGAACGCGCTCCGCACCTTGCCGGCAGGCCCCATTGGGTCGTCACCCGTCCACCGCTCAAGATTCTCAATTTTTGCGTCGCCGAAATTCGCGGCGTAATAGTTGATTGCTTCCTCTGTCTTGCAGTTTGTGAACATATAAAACGGATACGCTTTATTCATGTTAAAACCTCCAAGTTTTGTTTGATGATCTCATAGATCAAACACCCATATTACGTTTAGCCCTTGCATTGGCTGCCCTCCATTTCGCGCTCTATCAGATTCACGGCAATCTTTAACGCCTTAATCCGACGAACGGTCAGCGTCTGTTGCGGCGAACCCTCGCGGAGCTTCGGCAGAGTTTTTTCGCATTTGGCGATTGTGGATTCAATCGCGCGAAGGGCTTCAGCGAGTTCTTCGTTCGTGTATGCCGCCATTTGCTCAATCCTCTCCCGGCAATTGGATTCCGTATTCCACACATAAATCCCTTGCACGTTCGATGCCATCATCGTACAGAACGACGGACTTAGCTCTTCTGCCTTCGCTGACATAGCCTTCTTCCGCGAGTTTGTTAAGGTCGTCGAAGTCATAACCTTTCCAACTGCGGCAGCAACCCTCGTCGTCGAACGAGTTCAAATAGAGCAACATCAGCGTCAGATCTTTTATCTGTCCACGCAGTTTGTCGTCATATTTCATCGTGTCACCTCACACTTAGACATTTGTTTTACACGCCCAAATATTTTTTCTCGACCCAAGGCATTATGAAGGCATCCTCAATTGTTTTCACGGAGCAAACGGCAACGCAGGCGATTCCTCCGGCGATTTGCCCCGAGCGGATAAGCGCCGCGCCGCCCAGCGTGAACAGTAGTATCCCGCCAATGGATTTGGCGTTTGACAGGAGCTTTTCCCGGTTGGGATATTTCGTCTTTACAGCGATTGCCGCCAGCGTTATTACACTCAACGCAATACACGCGATTCCCCATTGAGAATATCCGAGCGCGATCAGCGCGATCCCTCCGCTGATTACGCCGATCCGCTCGGTAATGGATATAATCGTAAGCGTGCGGCTTGTTTTTTGAATGTCCGGGGTTTTTCTTTTCATTTCGCGTTATGCCTCCTCCTCTATTCGTTTGCCTTGAAGTTATACATCGGGCGGATCCGCTCCGCGATCTCGGCCGTCGGCGCGATGTGCGACACGATTTCGTCCATTGACTTGTACGCCATCGGCGACTCGTCGAGGGTTTGGCGGTTGACGCTTGTGGTGAATACGCCACTCATCTCGGCGGCATATTCGTCCATCGACAGCGTTTTGAACGCCGCCGAGCGGCTCATCAGCCGTCCCGCGCCGTGGGGGGCGGACTGATTCCAGTCGTCGCTGCCCTTGCCGACGCAAATCAGGCTGCCGTCGCGCATATTGATCGGTATCAGCAGACGTTCACCGCGTTTGGCGGACACAGCGCCTTTGCGGAGTATCATTGAGTCGGTGTCGATATAGTTGTGAACCGTCGTGAAGCGGTCAACCCCC
This sequence comes from Eubacteriales Family XIII. Incertae Sedis bacterium, assembly GCA_031266025.1. Lineage (GTDB taxonomy): Bacteria > Bacillota > Clostridia > Peptostreptococcales > Anaerovoracaceae > JAITLA01. The sequence goes on along the minus strand of JAISBV010000005.1, from coordinate 509 downwards.
GTCAAGCCCATACCCGTCAGTATGACCTCGGTCATCGCCTGCCGGTTCAGCGCGGCGAAACGCTGGATTATTTTCATATCGTGGATATAGTCGTCAAAAAGGCCGCCGCTGACATAGGCCAGATCTTTGGGGATCGCGCCGAACTCGCGTTTGTCTTCGGTTTTGAGCCGCTTGACGGTATCGGCGATCTCGCGCTCGCGTCCCTCTGCTTTCAGCTTGGCGATGGCTTCCTCTATCTGCCGCTTAGAACTGCCGCGGAGCGCCTTGTATGCTTCGTCCTGATAGTAGTCCGCGACTTCCGTGCCGATGTGACGGCTGCCGGAGTGGACGACCAGGTAAAGCGCGTCGCTGTCGGAGCGATCAACCTCAATGAAATGATTGCCGCCGCCGAGTGTGCCGATGCTCCGTCTGGCGCGGTCGATGTTTACCTCGTAGACACAGCGTAAGTCTGCAAGGTTTATCTCGGCGTTCAGCGGATGCGGATGGGCGCGGACCGCGCGTCCGGAGGG
>JAISBV010000024.1 GCA_031266025.1 Eubacteriales Family XIII. Incertae Sedis bacterium | reverse complement strand
CATCACGATGGCGGCGAGCCCGAACGCGGAGCAGATGACGACGGCGCTGAACGTCTCTATGACGTACGAGGACGGCGAGGGCGGCGTGTTCCAATCCTCCGATACGATATCCATACCCGTGATTCAGGAAACCTCATTGACCGTGGACGACATTATCGCCCCGCCCGAGCTCTATCCGGGCATGCAGTCCGGAATCGACGTCAGATTCTACAATACGGGCAAGACGCAGCTTCGCAACCTGCGCGTCGTCGCCGAGGGCAATTTCGACACGGCGGAATCGACGAGCTATTACGCGGGCAATATGGCGAGCGGAGCGAACGACAGGTACAACTTCAGCTTTACCCCGAGAGAAGAGGGGAGTCTCGACGGAAAGATCATATTCACATACGACGACCCGTCGGGCAATCAGCAGACGCTTGAAAAGGAGTTTTCATTCCAAGTCATGCCGCAAATGCAGCCGGACGAAGAGCTTTTTCCGGGAGATATGCCGCAAGAGCAGACGAGCAGAACCCCCTTGTACATAGGCGCTTGCGTTGCGGTCGCGCTCATCGCCGCACTCATCGCGCTGCGGCGTTTTCTGAAGAGGAGAAAGCTGCACAAGGAGATGGAAATAGATGAGCAGCTTTGATATTATGAGCCTGAGCTTTCGCAATCTACTCAGGCGAAAGACGAGGACGGTGCTTGCCGTCATAGGCGTCGTGATAGGCATCTGCGCCATCATAGTGATGATGTCCATAGGCTTCGGTCTTCAGGAGGGCTTCCGCGCGTCGCTCGAGAGTTGGGGCAACCTGCATCTTGTTACCGTGTATCAGGGCGGCGGAGGCGGGAGCATCGTTTACATGGGCGGAGGCAGAGGCGTGATGACGTCTCAGGGCGGCGCCGAGCAGACCAAGCTCGACGACAAGACGATAGCGAAAATAGAGAAGATAACCGGGGTGACGGCGGTGACGCCGAGGGAAACGGCTTATCTTTCTTTCGTATTGGACGGCTTCGTTTCTTCAGGCGTCAGCGTTGTGGGCGTCAGGCCGGAGGTGCTCGAAAAATTCAATTACAAGGTGCAGACGGGCGCCATGCTGAAGCAGAGCGATAAGGAGAGCATACTGTTCGGCAACCAGATACCCGTCACGTTTTTCAATCCCCGGAAAACATGGGGCAGCAGCTATTCGGGCGAGCCGCTCGTGGACGTGATGAACGGCAAGATCAGCGCGAGCGCGGATTGGAGCTACGGGAATCCGCAATACAGGAACGAGGAAGAGAACAAGATAGAATATCCGGAATACACGTTCAGGGGCGTCGGCGTCTTGGACAATCCGAGCGATTACGATACCGCCTATAACGTGTATATGCACATTGACACAGTGAAGAAGATAAACGAGGACACTGCGAGGGCCGAGAAGCGCAACTACGATAGGAACGCGGGCTATCAGCAGGCCATGGTGTACGTGGGCGACATAGAGCAGGTGGGCGCCGTCAGCGACGCCATACGGGAAATGGGCCTCCAGACGAACAGCCTGAACGACGCGCTCGAAATGATGAAAGGTCAGGCGAGGATGATACAGGCCGTTCTCGGCGGCATAGGCGCGGTTTCGCTGCTCGTGGCGGCACTCGGTATAACGAATACTATGATCATGTCCATATACGAGCGCACGAAGGAAATCGGTATTATGAAGGTTATCGGCGCGAATTTGCCGGATATACGCAAGCTCTTTCTTGTGGAGGCGGCGTTCATCGGCTTTGCGGGAGGGCTTGTCGGGATAGGCTTGAGCTACGCGGTGTCGGCTGTTATGAACACGGCGCTGAGCACGCTTATAAGCAACGCCATCGGCAGCGGTGCGGATCGCATATCGCTGATTCCGCTTTGGCTGCCGGCGGTGTCCCTCGCCTTTTCCACCGTCATTGGGGTGCTCGCGGGATATTCGCCGGCCCGGCGGGCAATGAATCTTTCCGCGCTCGAGAGTATCCGAAACGAATAGCGGCGTGCGCGCGCCGCAAGCGGTTTCACAGTGCCTAAGATTGGAGTGAAGCATTATGATGAAATACGACGCCTTTATCAGCTATCGTCACGGGGAACTGGACGGGCTTGTGGCGGAACGATTGCACAAAATGCTCGAAACCTATCGCATTCCGCGCGCCTTGGCCAATAAGCTCGGCAAGAAGAAGCTTTCCCGCATATTTCGTGATCGCGAAGAACTGCCGACTTCGTCTAACCTGTCGGACAGTATAAACGACGCCCTCGAAAGCTCAGCCTTCCTGCTCCTTATATGCTCGCGGCGCACACAAGAATCGCAATGGGTCATGCGGGAAGTGGAGATATTCGGCAAGCTGCGCGGCAAGGACAAGATCATCACGCTGCTCATAGACGGCGAACCGGACGAGTCGTTTCCGCCCGGTCTGCGCGAGCGCGAGGTGGGAGGGGAAACCATATTCGTCGAACCCCTCGCCGCCGATATCCGCGCCGCGACGCCGCGGCAGAGCATAAAGCTTCTGAAAGAGGAAAAACTGCGGCTCTTGGCGCCGGTTTTGGGCTGCGCCTTCGACGATTTGCGCAGACGGCATCGCCGCAGACGTATTCGCAGGATAGCGTCGGTCGTGAGCGCGGCCTTCGTTTTTGTGTTGGCATTCGGTACATTCTCCACGTGGCAATACGTGCAGATCGACCGGCAAATGCAGCAAAAATTAGAAAATCAATCCTATGTGCTCGCGGAGTACGCCGCAAGCGAGCTCGCCGGCGGCGATCCCGATACGGCCGCCTTGCTCGCGCTCGAGGCGCTTCCGAAGTATTTGGACAAACTCGAGCGGCCCTTCGTACCTGCGGCGCAAAAAGCGCTGTCGGACGCCCTCGGCGTGTACGATCTGCAAGACGGCTTTAAGCCCCATCGCGCGGTTTCACTGTCCGCCGCGCCCGGCAGGGTCGTGTTGTCGTCGGACGAACGCCTTGCCGCCGCCGTATGCCCCTTTGAACTGACGGTGTTCGATACGGAGAGCGGTTCGGTTTTGGCCAAGCTGCCCACCGCGCGCTCCGCGCTCGCGGACGCGGCCTTTCTCAGCGACGACGTCATCCTGTTCGCGGGCGAAAAAGGACTCGAAGCATACGATGTGCGAGGCGCCGAAACACTGTGGACGGGCGAGACTGCGACCGCGCTCGCCGTCTCGGGCGACGGAACGAGTATCGCCGCCGTGTACGGAGCCGAAACGCGGGCTGTCGTATATGACACGGATGGGCGCGTTACGAATCGCGTGGATTTCGGCGGCCGTTCCATGCGCGTGCCGGCAGACGACGGCTTCCTGAATCCTCGCGACGCGATATTCGCGCTCGACCGGAGCGGCGGCCGCTTGGCCGTAAGCTTCGAGGACGGTTCGCTGTCAGTATTCGATACGGCGGGCGGCGCGGAAACGCTCGTTTATCCCGAATCCCGCGCCACGCATTTCGCGGGCGGCTTCTATAAGGATATGCTCGCGTTTGCACTTGTGGAAAGGGAGCCCTACGCCTCTTCTTATATCGTTCACGATATGCCGACGGGCGAAACACTCGCACACTTTTCGTCGGATGCGTCTCATTTTGTTCCCTGCGTCTCTGACGACGGGCTGTATATCGCCTTCGAGGATCGGGTGCTGTCCGTGAGTGCGAGCGCTGAGGGCGACGGGCTCGGCGCGACGCTGCTGTTTTCGGCGGGCGGCCCTGTCGAAACGCTGCAAAAGCGCGGCGACGTTTTCCTCGTCTGCGAGAGCGCGGGTTCATATCGCTTCGTCAACGTCACTACCGGCGTCAATACGGTATATTCATCGGAATACGTCTGCAATTTCGCGGATGCCGGGGCGCGCTTCGCGCTTACGGCCGGCTATGACTCCAAGGTCGTGCGTATATTGAAGAAGGCGGATTTCAGCGAGACCGACGTCCTTAGCTACGCGAGCGATTATGAGTTTTCGGAAGCCAAGATACATAAGGTTTTGAACCGAGCGGCTTTCTATTCGTACAAGGGTTTGCGTCTCTGCGATTTGACGGGCGATGTTATTGCCGATGTCGCATTCCCGAATCCGCAGGCCGTCACGGATACGCAGTACGACAGGGTGAATGGCAATATCGTGGTTCTGTATGAGGACGCGTTCCGGCTCTATTCGGGCCTTGACGCTTCTCTTATGCTCGAAAAAAGAGGAAAACAAGGCGTAAAATCCGTTATCTACGCCGATTTCGGCGTAAGCGTCTTGGATGAGGACGGAACGGCTTGGCTGTACGACGCGGCGACGGGCGAAACTGTCGCGAGCGCGGAGACCGACGAGGGCGCGGAGGCCGACCGGAACGCGTACAGCGCGCTGCTCTTCGGCAACGGCGGGGGAGCATGGCTCAGGGAAGAGCTCGAGGAAGAGCTCGAGGAAGAGCTCGAGCCCGCCGAATTTATCGGCGCGGGCATGCTCGATGAAGACGCCGGCGCCCACGCCTACGCCACTTCCGACGGCGCGGAGGTAAATGTCGTTATTGTGAAGCCAAAATTCCGCATCCAAGCAGCCCCCGATTTTGAAAGGTTTTCATTTCCCGTCACGGGCCGCGCCGAGGTGTATTTTACGGGCGGCTTCGTGTTTGTTTCCCCGCTTCACGGCGACGCGACCGCCTATACGCAGGACGGCCGGCTCTTGCGTACATTTGAGGAAAGCGGCTATATGGCGGAAACGGGCGTACTCGGAGATTTCATCACGGCGAGTTATATAGTCTCGTCTTCGGAACGCTACACGCTGCTGCTCGACGCGAATACGCTCGGAACCCTCGCCGTACTGCCGGGCTTTATGTGTGAAACGGACGCGGAAACCGTCGTGCTCGACGACGGAGCGGGACATCTGCGCGAAGCGAAAATACGTTCGCTGACCGAGCTTGAGGACGCGGCGCGGGAGCGACTTTCGGGCAGGACGTTAACGTCCGCCGAGAAGGAAAGGTTCAAGGCCGATTGACGGTCGAAACGGAGGCAAATATATATGGATATAAAACAGTTGGCTGCGTATGGGAATATCGTTATTCAGTGCCACGACATACCGGACGCGGACGCGATCGGCGCGGGCTTCGCGCTGCAGCAAAGGCTGCGCGCGCTCGGAGCGAACGCGAGTCTCATATACGGCGGGCGCGCGGCCATATCGAAACCAAACCTCGTTATGATGCTCGAAATACTTGAAATAGAGATAGCGCACGTGCAGGAACTCCCTCCCGAAACGACGCTTCTCATAACGGTGGACTGCCAACGCGGCGCCGGAAACGTGCAGAATTTTGACTTGCCGGGCGCCGCGGATTTCGCTGTGATAGACCACCACCGAGCGGAAATACCCGAGGGGGACAATATACTTATTCGCCCGGCATTGGCGAGCTGCGCGACACTCGTTTGGGATTTGATCGCCGGAGACGGCTTCTCCGCGTCCGGCGATTATCGCGTGTGCAACGCGCTCTGCTACGGTCTCTTTACCGATACGAACGGTTTTTCGGAGCTGCGCCATCCTCTTGATCGCGATCTGGCGGAACTTCCGTATGACGTGGCGTTCATAAGAAAGCTGAGCAATTCGACCGTTACATTGGAAGAGCTTACTGTGATCGGCGATTCTTTGAAAAATTATGAGATTATAAACAATATTGGGCTGTTTCGGTCGGCGCCCTGCGATCCGAATCTGCTTGGCTTCGCGAGCGATATAGCGAAACAGGTCGTGGGTATAGACAGCGGTATTGTGTACTGTGAGCAACCGCAGGGTTTGAAATTGTCGGTGCGCAGCAGCGCGAGAGAGATCATGGCCGACGAGCTTGCGGCCTTCCTGTGCCGCGATGTGGGCTCGGGCGGCGGCGCCGTCGAGAAGGCGGGCGGGTTTTTGGGTTTGAGCCGGATATCCGAGCGTGGCGGCGGTCTTTCGGCGAGCGATTATCTCAGGCGGCGTATAAGAGAATATACGTCCAATTACGAGCATATCTACGCGGGAAAGCATACGGTTGATTTCGGGCGTATGCGGCTTTTCAGGAAGCGTATGCGCCCCGTCGGCTTCGCCAAGAGCTGCGATATTTTTGCGGACAAGACCAAGATCACGATCCGCACGCTCGAAGGCGACGTGGATACAGTGGCGAGCGATGAGATATACCTGATGATCGGTATCTTGGGCGAGGTCTATCCCATACTGCGCGATAAGTTCGAAAAAAGCTACGTCGTCACGGATGATCCGTATACCGAGCCTTTGGAATATGCGCCGACGGTGATAAACAGGATTACGGGTGAGCGCTGCGCCGTCCTTCCGTTTGCGAAGGCCTGCCTGCCTCACGGCGAGAAGCTCGTGCGCGCGGACGAGCTGCGAGGCGATACAAAGGTATTCAGCTACTGGGACACGGAGAAATATTTTTACGGTTCACAAGGAGACTTCCTCGTCGCCAACGAAGGCGACTACGGTGACTGCTAGATAGTGCGCCGCGATATCTTCCTCGACAGCTATGAGGCGTGTGACGGCGTCTGAAGCGTGCAGTCGCAATACATTTGCTCCGACCACAGCCCTGCGGTTTTCCGCAGGGTCGTTTATTTATTGGCGCCAAAAAAGTAACTACTCAAGGGTAGAACGCAGGCAAAGGTATTGAGTTCGATTAAGCAGAAGTACGGTCATTCCACCGGCTGCCTTGGGCCGGTGGAATCCAAAATACACTATGGATTCCGGGACAGTGCTTCCTGGAATGACGGAGAAGATGAATCTTCCCAATTTGTACTCAGCTAAACATACCCTTGAGCAGTTATCCAAAAAATTAAAAACTTAGAAAACATTTTAATTATACATTGACAGTAAAATAAATATATGGTAATATAATCCTGCCGGCGTCGGCAAGGAAGGCCGGTTATATAGAGGCAGCGAAGGAGGACAGCTTGAGCATAGGAGTATGGGGCGAACGGCGCGCCGTAAAATATCTCGAGACAAAGGGCTTTACCGTGCTTGAGTCCAACTTTCGCTGCCGCGTTGGCGAAATCGACATTGTGGCGCGCGAGGGAGACGACCTCGTGTTCGCGGAAGTGAAGACCCGCGCGGATTTGCTGTACGGACTGCCGTGCGAGGCCGTGGACGAACGTAAACAGCGGCAGATCTCTCGCGTGGCCGAGGTCTATCTGGCGACTCGCGCGGGCCGCGCGGGATATACCGAGGATATGCGGCCGCGCTTCGATGTGATAGAGATATTGATATTGGGCGGCCGCGCCTATATAAGGCACATACGCGACGCGTTCTGAGATTATCGGTCGCGGCTCGCATGCCGTCTCAGCCGGTTTCCGTACGGAGACCGCGGATTGAAATCGAAAGGAAAGAATATGGCGGGAACCCATATAATCAAATCGGCGGGGCTGTCCGGCATATCGGGCTTCGACGTTGTGGTGGAGGTTAGCATTACGAACGGCTTGCCCGGATTTGTGATCGTTGGTCTGCCGGACAACTCGGTCAAGGAATCGCGTGAGCGGGTTAGGGCCGCCATAAAGAACATAGGTCTCGAATTTCCCATGCGCAGGATACTGGTGAACCTTGCGCCCGCCGACACGAAGAAGGAAGGCCCCATATACGATCTGCCTATAGCCATAGGCCTACTCGCCGCGAGTGAGCAGATAGGGCCTGTTTCGGAAAAATCCGTGTTCGTGGGAGAATTGTCGTTGGACGGCTTTCTCAGACCCGTTACAGGCGTGCTGCCCATGTCATTGTCGGCCTGTGCCGGCGGCGCGGACAGCCTGTTCATTCCGGAGGACAGCGCGCTCGAAGCGTCCATAGCGGAAGGACTCAATGTGTATCCCGCAAGGCATATATGCGATATCATAGCGCATCTTCGCGGTGAAAAACCGATAGAGCCCGCGCCGCCTTATAAATTTGACGCACGTGAGAACGCGGGAGCGGATTTTTCGGAGGTAAGAGGACAGAGCGCTGTCAAGCGGGCCATAGAAGTGGCCGTGGGCGGCGCGCACAACATACTGCTGACCGGCGTCGCGGGCGGAGGGAAGAGCATGATGGCGCGAAGAATACCGTCCATACTGCCGCCCATGAGCATGCGCGAGATGATAGAATCCACAGCCATACATTCCGCCGCGGGGCTTACGAGCAAGAGCGCTCCTTTGCTTACGCAGAGACCGTTCCGCGCTCCGCATCATACCGTTTCGGCGTCCGGCGCGGCGGGCGGCGGACGCTCGCCCAAGCCCGGTGAGATCAGCTTGGCTCACAACGGCGTACTGTTCCTTGACGAATTCCCGGAATTTCATCGCGATGTGCTCGAAACACTGCGTCAGCCCCTTGAGGACGGCGCCATAACGATCACGCGGGCCGCGTGGACATGTACATTCCCCTCGCGCTTCATGTTGGTCTGTGCCATGAACCCGTGCAAATGCGGTTGGTACGGTCATCCGAGCGGGAAATGCCGCTGCTCCGAGGAATCGGTTCAAAGCTACGCGCGGCGCATATCGGGCCCCATATTGGATCGTATCGACATATTCGCGGAGACGCCGTCATTATTGTACGGCGATTTGGCGGTCGCCTCAAACGGCGAGCCCTCGGCGGAAATAAGAAGACGCGTGACGGCGGCGCAGGCGCTGCAGCTTGACAGACAAGGTACGCAGAACGCGCATATGACGGGGGCTCAGATAGCGGAGCATTGCGCTTTGGACGCCGAGTGCTCAAAGCTTATGCGCGTGGCTTACGAAAAGTTCTCGCTCTCGGCAAGAGCGTATAACAGGATATTGAAGGTGGCGCGAACGATAGCGGATTTGGCCGAAAATCCGCGCATAGCCGCGCCGCATTTGGCGGAGGCTATAAGGTACAGAAGCTCCGGTCTGTTAGACACATGAATGGTGACTACTCAAACGCCACGCCATTTTTGCCCGGCTCGGAACCTGCCGTCGGTTATTGGTCTCCTCACGTAGCTTCGAGTACGTTCCGGGGGCCAAAACCGCCGGCAGAACCCGATCCGAACAAAACAATCGCGGCGTTTGAGTAGTTTTGATTGAAATTGAAATCTTTGAGCAGCAAATTATGAATGAGAAATACCCTATTCGCAGCGTTAGCAGGAACGATCCCGATTACCCGAGACTGCTGCGTCTCATACAAAACCCGCCCAAGAAGCTCTATTACAGAGGCGATATATCGCTTGCGGCAATGGCGTCCGTAGCCGTAGTGGGAGCTCGCAAGGCCACGGATTACGGCAAGTGGGCGGCCTTCAAGCTTGCGAATACCCTCGCGGAATACGGGCTCGCCGTAGTGAGCGGCATGGCTGCGGGCATAGACTCGGAAGCGCACAGAGGCGCGCTGGCGGCAGGCGGCAAGACCGTAGCTGTGTTCGGCTGCGGCATCGATATCTGTTACCCGACGCGCAACTATCGCCTTATGAACGAGATACTCGAAAACGGACTCGTCATTTCCGAATTCGAGCCCGGCACGGAACCTCGCGATTTTACGTTTCCTATGCGAAACCGCATAATAAGCGGGCTGTCTGTAGCGACGGCCGTAGTTGAGGCCGGTCTGCACAGCGGTTCGCTGATCACCGCCGAACGCGCCGCAGAACAAGGCCGAAGCGTCTACGCCGTTCCCGGCAACATCAACCGAGCCATGAGCTTCGGCTGCAACAAACTGATACGTGACGGCGCTATGCCCATAGTCGTGTTCGACGACATAGTAAAGGATTTGAAGCTCGTCAGGGGTGATACAGTAGAAAGACGCGCGGAAACACTCGGCGCGGGAGAACGCGCCGTCTACGCCGCCGTGCGCCGGATGGGCGAAATGACAGTCGACGAGCTTTGCGCGGAAACGGGGCTGCCGCCGCAGGATATAAACGGCATCGTCACCGTTCTTGAGATGAAAGGCATTGTGGAAACGGCTCAGGGCAGGGTGTTCGTCTCCGGCTGACGTCGCGTCTCTCCGCGTTTTTTTGGCCGCCTTTTTGCGACGACAAAAATTTTTGTTGCAATGCGCGTTTTTTCGCAATATAATTGGAAAGAAACCAATGCGGCGTTGCGTTTATCAAAAACAAAGGAGGTATATCCGGCGCAGATGGGCAACGAAAAATCACTTGTTATTGTAGAATCGCCGTCAAAGGCGAAGACTATAGGAAAATTTCTCGGCGGCAAATATAAGGTCGTCGCCTCGGTAGGGCATGTTCGTGATCTGCCGAAAAGTAAGCTTGGCATAGACATAGATCGCAATTTCGAACCGGAGTACATCTCAATCCGAGGGAAAGGGGATGTAATCAAAGCCATGAAGAAGGAGGCCAAGGGCGCCGTAAGAGTATATCTCGCCACTGACCCCGACAGAGAAGGCGAGGCTATCTCATGGCATATCGCGCATCTTCTCGAATTGGATCAGAACGAGCCGAATAGAATCGTGTTCAACGAAATCACGAAGGACGCGATAAAGGGCGCGGTCAAAAACCCGCGGCCAATAGACAGGAATCTTGTAGACGCGCAGCAGGCCAGGCGCGTTTTGGACAGGCTTGTGGGCTATAAGATCAGTCCGCTGCTCTGGCGTAAGATACGCCGGGGACTGAGCGCCGGGCGCGTACAGTCGGCGGCCTTGAAGATCATATGCGACAGGGAGAAGGAGATCAGGAATTTCATTCCCAAGGAATATTGGAATATCTCCGTCGTCCTGAAAAGCGCGAAGGGAGGCAAAGAAAGTAAGAGTTTCACGGCGAGGCTGACGGAATACAAGGGAAAAAAGATCACCGTGGATGATCGCGCGTCCGCAAATGAGATCACGAAGGCCCTTTCCGCGAACGCGTACGCCGTCAAATCCATAGAGCGCAAAGAGAGACTGAGAAAACCCTTCGCGCCGTTCACCACAAGCAGTCTGCAGCAGGACGCGTCCGTCAAGCTCGGTTTTTATACCAAGAAGGTCATGTTTGTGGCGCAGCAGCTCTACGAGGGTGTGGACGTCAAGGGCAAAGGAACCGTGGGCTTGGTCAGCTATATCAGGACGGATTCGGTCAGAATATCCGCCGAGGCTCACGCCGCCGTCACGGAATACATCACGTCGAATTATCCCAAAGCTTATCTTGGCAACTATTCCTACAGCAACAAAAAAAAGGACGTGCAGGACGCCCACGAGGCCATAAGGCCCACATATGTGGAACTGCGCCCTGACGACATCAAGGACTCGCTGACCAAGGATCAATACGCGCTTTACCGTCTGATATGGACGCGCTTTGTGGCGAGCCGCATGTCGGCCGCGGTTTACGACAGCGAAGCCGTCGACGTCACGAACGGGGATTATACATTTCGAGCCAACGGATCCGCGTTAAAATTCGACGGCTTCTTGAAGGTTTATGACAGCGCGTCAACGCTTTCGGACGAAGACGGCGAAGGCAAACGTCTGCCGCCGCTGACGGAAGGAGAGGCATTGACGCTCATGGACTTGCTGAGCGAACAAAACTTCACGCAGCCGCCGTCCAGGTTCACGGAGGCCGGGCTTGTCAAAGATTTGGAAGAAAAGAACATAGGCAGACCCAGTACGTATGTGCCTATTATGGCGACGCTGACGGATCGCAAATATGTCACGCGCGAGAAAAAAACGCTGTCGCCCACGGATCTCGGCTTTGTCGTCACGGATTTGATGGAGAACTATTTCAAGGAGATAGTGGATACCGGCTTTACGGCGGACATGGAGGACAAGCTTGACGATATAGAAGTCAAGAATACGGACTGGAAGCAGATCGTCGGCGACTTTTACGACATATTGAAAGACGAACTCCAAACGGCCGACGCGGAGATAGAGAAGCTTAAACTTGAAGATGAGGTAACGGACGAAATATGCGAGCTCTGCGGCAGGCATATGGTGAAAAAATTCGGCCGCTTCGGCGAATTCCTTGCCTGTTCAGGCTATCCCGAGTGCAAGAGCACGAAACCCATCGTAACCAAGATCAATGTGAAATGTCCGCAGTGCGGACGCGATATCGTCGCCAGAAAGAGCAAGAAAGGCAGGATATTCTACGGATGCAGCGGATATCCGGAGTGTGATCGCATATTCTGGAACAAGCCCGTGGAAAAAAACTGCCCGGAGTGCGGCGCTCTGATGACTGAAAAAAAGATGAAAAATACCGAATTAATGTGTTCAAACCCGGAATGCGGGTATAAAGAATGATGCAGTATATGTTACTGCTCGGAAGGTCAATGAAAATCACTCAAGCGACCGTTTGACCGGCAACCCGCTGTATGAACGAATGGAGAGTTACCGCTCAAATGTTTGAGCGGTTACAATGGAGGCAAGCATGACGCAATTTCACGCCACGACTATAGTCGCGGTCAGACGCGGCGCGGACGACATATGTATAGGCGGCGACGGTCAGGTCACGATGGGCGAAACCACAGTGATGAAGCACTTTGCGAAGAAGGTTCGCAAGATATACAAAAATTCGGTCGTCACGGGTTTCGCCGGCTCTGTTTCCGACGCCTTCACGCTGACGGAAAAATTCGAGAAAAAGCTTGAAGAGCATTCCGGCAATCTGAAGCGGGCGGCGGTGGCCTTGGCGCAAACGTGGCGTTCGGATCACGCCATGCGCCATCTGGAAGCGCTGATGGTGGCGGCCGACAAGGACTGTCTGCTTGTGATATCGGGAAACGGCGAGGTCATAGAGCCGGATGAGAGCTTCGTGGCTATAGGTTCGGGCGGCAATTTCGCCTACGCCGCGGCAAACGCGCTCTACAAGCATACAGAGATGAACGCGGAGGATATAGTGCGCGAAGCGCTGACCATAGCGGCGTCTATCTGCGTCTACACGAATGATAACATCTCCGTTGAAAAATTGCAGTAAAAGCAGGGGATTGAGCAGTTACATTTAAAGGTTACAATTTAAATGTTCAATAAAGACTGTTCAAACGCCGCGTCAGTTTTGTTCATATCGGGTTCTGCCGGCGGTTTTGCCCCCGGAGCGTACTTGAAGCTACGTGAGGAGGCCAATAATCGACGGCAGGTTCCGAGATGGGTAAAAATCACGTGGGGTTTGAGCAGTTACAATAAAGGGAGGTAGCGGCGTGGCAAGTGCTTTTAACTCAATGACGCCAAAGGAAATAGTCCGGGAGCTTGACAAATACATTATCGGTCAGGATCAGGCCAAGAAGTCCGTGGCGATCGCTTTGAGAAACAGATACAGGCGGAGTCTTCTTCCCGATGAGATGCGGGAGGAAATCACGCCCAAGAATATCCTGATGATGGGGCCGACCGGCGTCGGCAAGACCGAGATAGCGCGGCGTCTCGCGAAGCTTATGGACGCTCCGTTCGTGAAAGTGGAGGCGACAAAATTCACGGAGGTCGGCTATGTGGGCCGCGATGTGGACTCCATGGTGCGCGATCTTGTTGAGGCGTCCATACGCGTTACAAAGCAGAGCAGACTTCAGGAGAAGTACAACATAGCCGACGAGATAGCCGAGGAGAAGATCATAGAGGCCATCATCCCCGGCAAGAAGAAATCCTCGCCGCAGCAAGGCGGCGTTCGCGGCCCATTCGATTTCATACTCGGAGGCGGCTATCAGCAGCAGGGCAAACCGGAACCCGGCGATTCCGGCGGGAGAGAATTGCCCGAGTCGGAAACGGAGTTGGCGCGCGAACAGGTGCGGCAGCAGCTCAAGGACGGACTGCTTGAGGAGCAATTTATCGAGATAGAGGTTACAGAGGCTCCCAAGAGCAGTCAACTTGATCTCGGCAACGAAGGCATGAGCATCGCCATAGGCAATATCTTCGGCGAAATGATGCCGCAGAAAAAGAAAAAAAAGAAAGTTCGCGTGAAAGACGCGCGCAAGATACTCAGGGAGCAGGAAGCGCAGAATCTGATAGATATGGATCAAGTCACTTCGGAGGCCCTCGAAAACGCCGAACAGAACGGTATCATCTTTATAGACGAGATCGACAAGATTGCCTCGGGCGGGGGCTACCGCTCCGGCGCAGATGTTTCGCGCGAGGGCGTGCAGCGGGATATACTGCCCATAGTAGAGGGCAGTGTGATCAACACAAAGTACGGCCCTGTCAAAACGGATCACATATTGTTCATAGGCGCGGGCGCGTTCCACATAGCGAAGCCGACGGATCTGATCCCTGAGCTTCAGGGCCGCTTCCCCATACGCGTAGAGCTCGAAAATCTGACGAAAGAGGCCTTCGTGCAGATACTCACCGTTCCGGAGAACGCGTTGCTCAAGCAGCACAAGATGCTGCTCGAAACAGAAGGGATCAAGGTCGTGTTCACTGACGACGCGGTGGATGAGATCGCTACGATAGCGACGCTGACGAACGAGCAGACCGAAAACATCGGCGCGCGCCGGCTGCACACGGTTATGGAAAAACTGCTTGAAGACATATCCTTCAACATTCCCGACATCAGCGACGAAGAGGTTGTGATCGACGCCGAATGCGTCAAGGAAAAGTTCGCCGACAGAATACACGCGGACGATATAGACAAATTTATACTTTAGGCAACCTCCGAAAATCCCTTAACGCACCGTTCGGCGGAAAAAATCCTCACTGCCGGCACATTAGAGGTTTTCGGAGGGCGCCTTTAATTTCAAGGCATGTTATGTTGCGGCGTATTGGCAAATATATATATTTCCGTGCGCTGCTGTTTTTTGCTTACTGCTCAAGGATATGTTTTTACAAAGCCAATTCATCTTCTCAGTCATTCCGGGAAGAACTATCCCGGAATCCATAGTGTATTTATTGGATTCCACCGGCCCAAGGCAGCCGGTGGAATGACCGTACTGATGCTTGATCGCTCTTAATATTTTTGTAAACGGTCTACCCTTGAGTAGTAACGTTTTTTGCTGATTTTTTTGAAATATCAAACAATTTAATATTTACAAGCAATAAAAATAATATATAATGGTATTATACTATCGAAGTTCATTTTAACCGCTGTCGAACCGCTGTTTTGACAATATCGGCGCTTGTTCGCGTACGCGGGTGACAACAGACTCATTCGGAGGATCGTTTGAATTGGAAAGAAGCATTTTGGATAAGGTTCGCAAGATGAACTGGGTTCTGCAGGAAAGTACGTCCGGCGCGTTTTCTTTCGATGAGCTATGCGGCATTTTGAGTGACCTGATGGACGCCAACGTATATATCGCGAATCAGCGCGGCAAGGTGATAGGGGTGCACTACAAGATCAAATCCGACAGCGCGGCCATACCCGACCCCGAGACGGGCAAAGAGAAATTCCCGAACGAATACAGCGAAGCCCTGCTGAAGGTGACGAAAACCGAGAGTAATTTGACGGCGGAAGAAGCCTTGAAGATTTTCAAATATAACTATGACACTTATGATAAGCTGCACACCATAATCCCAATTTTGGGCGGCGGTGAGCGGCACGGAACGCTTATACTGACGAGATATCTGCCCAAATTTAACGATGAGGATTTGATACTCGGCGAATACGGCGCTACGGTCGTGGGTCTTGAAATAAGACGGCTCGAAACCATAGAACGCGAAACGGAAACGCACAAACGCGACGCTGTTCGCATGGCTATAGGCACGCTGTCCTACTCTGAAGCCGAGGCGGTGCAGCGCATTTTCGCGGAGTTGGCGGGCTCCGAGGGTTTGCTGATAGCGAGCAAGATCGCGGATCGCTCGGGCATTACGCGTTCCGTCATCGTAAACGCGCTGCGCAAGCTTGAGAGCGCGGGCATAATAGAATCGCGTTCCCTCGGAATGAAAGGTACGCATATCAGGATATTGAACGAAAAATTCATGGAAGAATTAAACAAATTAAACAACTAAAAAGGATTACTATGCGTTTTGGCGACGACAACACTGTAATAGCCGAAGATTTTTACAGGGCGATACTTATAGGAATAGAATGGGACAGGGATACGGGCCGGTCCATGGACGAGCTTGCGGCTCTCGCGGAGGCGGCGGGGATCGAGGTGGCCGGCGTCATGCTGCAGGTTAGAGAGAGACCGGACAGAGCTGCGTATATAGGGCGCGGCAAGTTAGAAGAATTGGCGGCGCTTTGCGGCAACATGGAAGTCGACGCCGTAGTTTGCAACGATGAGTTGTCCGGTATACAACTGCGCAATCTCGAAGAACGGCTCGGTCTGCGCGTCATAGACCGCACCATATTGATATTGGATATATTCGCGTCGAGGGCCGGTTCCAAAGAAGGTAAATTGCAAGTGGAACTGGCGCAGTTGAAATACAGATTGCCGCGGCTCACGGGTTTCGGCAAGGCGCTTTCGGGATTGGGCGCCGGCATCGGCACGAGGGGGCCCGGCGAAAAAAAATTGGAAACGGACAGGCGGCATATACAAAGCCGTATGGACGAGATAAAGAAGGAACTCAGGGAAGTAAGCGGGCACAGGGATGTGCAGCGCGCGCGGCGAAAAAAAACCGGCGTGCCTGTTGTAGCGCTCGTCGGTTACACCAATTCCGGAAAATCGGCGATTATGAATTGCATACTGCGCATGTCCGAAAACGGAGACAAAGCGGTTCCTGAAAAGGACATGTTGTTCGCGACGCTCGATACATACCGGCGCAGGGTGTGCTTGAACGACAACAAGGAATACGTACTTGCCGATACGGTGGGCTTTGTCAGCAAACTGCCGCATTCGCTCGTAAACGCATTCCACGCCACACTTGAAGAGGTCGCGGACGCCGATCTTCTCGTCCATGTAGTCGACGCATCCTACGCCGACTGTGAGTTTCGCGTCGGCGTCGTCTTGGATGTGCTCACAGAGCTTGGCGTCTCGGGTAAAAATACGCTGACCGTATACAACAAGATCGATCTGCTTTGCGATGCCGAGAATCTTCCGCGCGGCTCCAATGTTTTGGCGGTTTCGGCGAAGCGCGGCGACAATATGGACGCCTTGCTCGCGGCCGCAGAGTCGGTTATATTTCAAAATTTGCGTCCCGCGCGTCTCCTGATCCCTTACGACAGGGGCGACATCGTTTCGTACCTAAGCGAAAAGACGCCCGTTGGAGAACGTTCGTACACGGAAGAAGGCGTTATCGTGGATACCCGGTTAAACGATGCCGATTACAGGCGTCTCGGCCGGTATACGGCGCCCGGCGCCGGGCTGTGATTCGTTATGTGAGCGTGGCCCGCGAAGCCGAAGCGGAGCAAGTTATCGAAAAATCGCGCTTTATAGGCTGTGTGACGCGGGTATGCGCGCGTGACGGCGCGGAAGAGTTTTTCGCCGGGAGACGGGCGCTCCACAAAGGCGCGACGCATAATGTTCCGGCCTTTGTGTTGGGCGATAATGGCGAGCTGCAATGGGCCAATGACGACGGTGAGCCGCAGGGTACGGCCGGGGCGCCGATTCTGCGTATGCTCGTCGCAGAAGGTCTGACGAATATAGCCGTGACTGTAACGCGCTACTTCGGCGGCGTCAAGCTCGGTACGGGCGGTCTCATAAGAGCCTACACGGGCGCCGCGCGCGCCGCTGTGGACGCGGCGGGCGTATGCGACGTATGCGAACAGGCCCTTTTGACGTATCGCGTGGACTACGGTTCCTTTGGGAAGCTGCAAACCGTCGCGCGCCGAGACGGCATATCCCTCGGCGACGCCGTGTTTACCGACGCCGTGGTTGCTACGCTGTCCGGCCCGTCCGAAGACGCGGACGCGCTCGTTGCTCTTGTAGCCGATATAACCTCGGGAACGGGCAAACTTGTGGCGCGCGAAACGCGGCTTACGGCGGTTCCGCGTTTGTAACACACAAAACCCCGCGATAAATACTTGTATAAAAGTCAAATCAAGACTGCTCAAAAGTTCAGTTCAATAAAGACTGCTCAAACGCCGGTATTTCCGTCAGAATATGCTTTTTATTATATCAAGTCCCGCCACGAACGTTCCTATGGACGCGCCGATATTTGACATCGCGACTATGAGTATAATGCGCAGAAAGCGGTTTTTGAAGAAGCCCTTTACGCTCAGTATAACCTCGGGAACGCTTTCGATATCGGCCACGGTGGGCTTTCGTATAAACGCCTCGACGAGCCCCGCGAACCAACCGCAGGCCAAGAACGGGTGCAGCACCGTGAACGGCGCGACGACAAGAGACGTCAGTACAGTCAGCGGATGTCCGAGCGACAGCGCCGTAAATACAGCTGCGAGCACGCTTGTCCAGATCAGCCATGTTCCAAGCTGTCTCAGCCCGACGTCGGCGCCGCGCGTGAAACCGTAAACGATCAGCGCGACTATCAGTATAGGTATCAGCCACCCGATCACTTTGCCGACGGGGGAGGCCGGCGGTACGGACGACAGCTCTTCCATATGCTGCTCTTTGAATATCTCCGCGCTTATTCCCGGTACGTGCGCCCCGCCGAGCACGGCCACTACTTTGTTTCCGGGCGCGTTTTTGATCTTATTGGCGAGATAACGGTCGCGCTCGCTGATCAATATTTCTCCTACCTTTGGATATTTTTTTCGAATATCGCCCATAGCGGCTTCAAGCATATCGCCGCGCAGCAATTCCTGCAAATCCTCTTCCGTGACGTCTTCATCCTCACCGAAAGAGAACAGCAGACCGGACAAGAGCTTTGCCTTTTCGATGTTGCCGAGTTTCCGCCATATGCGCAGGAATGTGGTCTGAAGCTTACGGTCGGCCGGTACAAGCGTCGCGCCTACCGCCTTCGCGCTCTCCATACCCTGTATCATCTCCTGCCCCACATTCGTACCGAGCTTCCCGGCCATTTTTTTCTGGTATGAGCTCAATATCAGATTCGCGAACAGGAAACCGACTTTTTTTGACTTGATCACTTTAACTATATCTGTCTTTTTCCAAGCATCTGGATCCTGTATATTTTTAATTCTGTCGTCGTCCAGTTCGATACATACACTGTCAGGCCGCTCCTCTTCTATCACTCGTTTGACGAGTTCAACGCTTTTCAGCGATATGTGGGCGGTGGCTATCAGTATGATCTCTTTGCCGCCCGATTGCAGGCGGGTCACATTTTCTTCCGGTATGCTTTCTTCCGCGATATTTTCTTTATAAGCGTCCGCGCCGCAGTCTTCAAAATCCATAATCAATCGAAATCCTTTCAGCATTCGGCGGGTATCGTCCGCTCCCTGAGCGGCATGCGAACAACCCAAGTCCCGCTCTAAAATATTAGCGCATACGAAACGGTTTGTCAAGTTTGTGTTACAGTTCAGAGGTATGTTGACGGGAGACATGAATGGGGAATTATTCATTCATTTTGTCATTCCGGGCTTGTCCCGGAATCCAAAAATAGTATGATGGATTCCGGGACAAGCCCGGAATGACATCCTTTTGGATTCTAAATGTGCAATACCTTATTTCGCAGTTAACCTCTGAACTGTAACAAGTTTGTCAAGGTGTGCGTTTATTTCAGCCGGTTTCGTTGCATTCGCGGACGGCGGGTGATATACTTCGTATTTGGAAGGAGAATTGCGAATGAAACATAATATTCCGGGCGCTGCGAACGGAGGCGCTATCCTTACATGTTAACTGTTTACGCGGGTCGCGAGGATACGGACAGGGAGGCTTTCATGTTCGCGCGTATAGGCGAACGTTTGGACGCTTTGGAGAGCGGACGCGACGCCGGGCGCATAGCCGTGATAGTGCCGGATCAGTTCACGCTGCAAGCAGAGAGGGACGCGTTTTACCTTTTGAAGCGCAAGGGCTTTATGCGGCTTGAGATCATCAGCCTGTCCGGACTCAGGCATAGGGTGTCGTCCGAAACGGAACGCGACGCGCGTACGCCCGTCGGCGCTACGGGACGGCACATGCTGCTTTCGGTGATACTGAGGAAGGAAGCGCCCTTTCTTGAGGCGTTTGCGGCTCAAGCGGACGCCGGCCCGTTCATAGAGATGATGAATGATCTTCTGTCCGAGCTGAAGCTGCACAATGTTTCGCCCGCGGAAATCAAAGATATGGCCGACGCCGAAACACAGCCGATATTGAAACGCAAACTGTCGGATGTGTCGCGGGTATACAGCGCTTATGAGGAATTGATTCGCGGAAAATATCTGGACAGCGAGGATATGCTGCGTGTATTCGCGTCCGGAATACCGCGCTCGGCCTTCGTACAGGAGACTGAGATATGGATGTACGGCTTCGATTATCTGGCGCCGCGCGATCTTGATATAGCGCAGGCTTTGGCCGCGCGCGCGCGCGGCGTGAACATAGTGCTCACGGACGCGCTGTTCCGCATAACGGAGCACATGATCAAGGCCTTGCGCGAGAGGGCGGCGGCCGCCGGCTGCGTTTTTGCGCTGCGCGGCATAGACGGCGATTTTGCCGTGCGCCGGCCGCCGGCTGTGGCGCATATAGAACGCGAGCTCTTCAGCCATCCTTGCCGGCCGTGGAGCGGCGGCGAAACGCCGGAGTTGACATTTTTGGCCGCATCCGATTATCATACGGAAGCCGAAAGCGCCGCCGCCGAGATTGCGCGGCTTGTTCGCGACGCCGGTTTCAGATATCGCGATATACTTGTGATTTGCAACGATCCCGACGCGCGCGCAGCGGTCATAAGGCGCGTGTTTTCTGAATACGGACTGCCCGTGTTTATGGACAGACGGAAAAATCTTCGTCATAATCCTGTACTTGAGTACATATCGTCGCTCATGGACATCACGGCCTTGGATTGGCGGGCGGACGATATATTCAGGCTTATAAAGACAGGGCTGTCGCCCGTCAGCTACAGCCAATGCGAGATGCTCGAAGAGTACGCGAAGAGTTTCCGTTTCAGGGGCAAAGGATCGTGGAACAAGCCCTTTGAACGGCTCAGTCCTTATGAGCGCTTGGACGTCGAGACGGAAAACGGCGCGGCGCGGGCCGAAAGAAAACTGTCGGCGCTCAACGGAGCGAGGGAATTGCTCGTAACACATATACAGAGATTCGCGGAGATGCTGAACGCGGACAGGGGCGTAGCCGGCAGAACGGCGGCGCTGTACATGTTTCTGCGCGACGAAGCCCGTTTACCCGAACGCATAGAGACGGACGTCGCGGCCTTGAGGGCGCGCGGACGGCACGGGTACGCGGACGAACTGTCGCAGGTATGGGACAGTGTGGTCAGCGTATTCGATCAGATGGCGGCGATATTGGAGGATACCCTCATGTCGCGTGAGGATTACGCAAGTCTGCTGTCCGCCGGGCTCGAGAGTATAGAGATCGGTCTGCTGCCGAGTACGACGGATCAGATATTGGTCGGCACGATGCAGCGCACGCGCGCGAGCCGCGTAAGGGCTCTGTTTGTGCTCGGCGCGAACGACGGCGTGCTGCCGGCTGCGGGCGCGCGTGACGGCGTTCTGAGCGACGACGAGCGGGCGCGTGTACTGGGGCGAAGCGGCGAAACGGAAACTTTGGACAGGCTTCGCGCGGAGGAAGAAGAATTGGCGATATACAGAAATCTTTCGCGCCCGGAGGAAAAACTGTGGATATCCTATGCCGTTTCCGGGCCTGAAGGCGGCGAGCTTCGCCCGTCCTTGATCTTTGAAAGGCTGCGCGGGATGTTCCCCGAATCCGTGTGCCCTTTGGAGCGGGATATACGAAGCCGCGGCGACGCTTCGGAACCGGACGGCGGAAGAAACGCGCTTTGCCGGGTCAGCACGGCCGGAGGCACGCTCGAAAGTCTGCTTTTGGCGTTGCGCGCCCCGTCTGCGAATAAGGCGCTTGACCCCGTGTGGCGAACGGTTTATGAATGGTATCGCGCGCGCGCCCCGCGCGAGGCGGCTATGCTCGACAGCGGCTTCGCTTTTTCGAACGGAGGGGAAAAGCGCATAGATCGCGGTTATGTGGAGCGACTGTACGGCGCGTATCCGCGATATGCTCATGATGAGCGCGGCGCCGAAACAAACGCTGTTGACCCTGCGCCTTCGATACGGCTCAGCCCATCGTCGCTTGAGCGCTACTCGCGCTGCCCGTTTTCGCATTTCGTTTCATACGGTCTGCGTCCAAACGAAACCCGCGTCGTAGAGATAGGCGCGCGAGAGATAGGCGACGTCTTCCATAAAGCGATCATGGAGTTTTCAAAGGCTCTGACGGAGGAAGGCGTTCGCGTTTCAGACGCGGATTCCGCGTGGACGCGGCTTACGGATGCCGATTGTGAAAAACTTATCGACGATATATTCGCCGCTATGCGCGGCGAAACCGAAATTTTTGGCCGGGGCGAACCCGAACGCTACAGATTCGAACGCATGAGGGCGACTGTCGGCATGACCGCGCGGATAGTAGCGGAGCAGGTCAAAGCGGGACTTATAGATGAAATGTATTTTGAGGAACGCTTTGGCGCCGGCGGCAAATTTCCCGCCGTAGTTCACAATTTCGGCGATCTCACTGTGGGGATAGAGGGACGCATAGACAGGTTGGACGTATTGCGCGGCGGGCGCGCGAAGATCATAGACTACAAATCGGGGGCGGAGAGCTTCGACGCGGATGAAGCTCGCGTCGGTTGGCGGCTGCAGCTCATGCTGTACTTGGATGCCGTAACGCGCGGTACGTCTCTGAAACCTGCGGGCGCATTTTATTTCAAGATGAGCGAACCGCGAACGGACTGCGGCTCGTGGAACGAGACGGGCGTTTCGATGGCGGAAAGAGCGGAATTCGAGCGTCGCAAGAATTTTCGGCTTGACGGCGTGCTTATTGACGACCAAGAGGTGCTGCGCGCGATAGCGGGAGATATATTTGAGGAGCCGTATTATGTGAACAATCGCTCCAATATCATACCCGTGCGCGTGAACAAGGATAAGACGACCGGCAAATATGTTCTTGTCAAAAACAGCTATAACACGGGCGCGCTCTTGGATGAAGAGACTTTCGAGCGTCTGCGCGGCGACGCGGCGCGACGGGTGCGGGAATGCTGCGAGGCTCTGGCGGACGGCGTTATCGACGCGACGCCCATGCGCGCGGGCAAGACGAGCGCCTGCGCGTATTGCGCTTACAACGGGATTTGCGGCTATGACGCCGCGCTCGGCCGTTGAACGCCCGGTTCAATGCGGGGCAGTTTATTCCATCAGCCCGTACTTTACCTTGATTCGGTCAAGCTTTTCGAGCATGGGCCTTGATATGATAAGGAGAAACACGACGGTGGCCGTCGCGTGAACGAGATTGAAGGGTATGCCCTGCAAAAACGCGGCAAGGAACATGAGACGAGTGGGCCTTATCTGGTACATCAGCACCATGGAAGAATCCATGATGGGGCCGTAAACGGCGAGGGCCGCCAAAGCGCCGAACACGCACAGCGACGCGCGGCTTCGTCCTATCAGTCCCTTGCGGAACAATACGCCCGCCAAAAAGCCTATAAGGCCGAACGAGAACATCTGCCACGGCGTCCAAGGCCCCTGTCCCAGAAAAATATTGCTCACAAGACCCGTTATGGCGCCGACGAGGAATCCCGATTCGCCGCCGAAAGCCACGCCGGCTATGATGACGAGAGCGAGCACCGGTTTGAATTGCGGCAGCATAAAGAAAGCCGCCCGTCCCGCAACGGATATCGCGCAGAGTACGGCTATTATTACAAGCTCGCGCGCCTGCGGCTTGCGGCTTTCGAACGCGAGCGCGAACGGAAGCATGGTTTCGAGGAGTATCAGCATGGAGATGAAATAGTATTTGCGGTCGCCGAGGAAGTAGACGCCGACGTAGATGGTCAGAGGCACGGCTATGAGAATCATTGCCGCCGCCGCGACCGTGCGCTTGCGCAGCTTGCGCTCTTCGGGGTTGATCTGTGACCGAAAGCGCGAGTCTTCGCGTTTTCGGCTCAGTGAGATCGCCAATGCGGCGGCTTCCGCCGCGATAACGAGCATGACGCCGACGTATTTCCACGCTCCGGCGTTATTCGCCGCGCTTACGGCCAAATCCCCGCCCGATACAAAGGCGCTCAGACCTTCCGCGTTCATGCCGGCAAAAATCAACGTACAGACAAGGCACAGCGTCGAAACGGCCGCCGCGATCTTACGCGCCGCGGACACGCCGGCGAACAGACGTACGCCGTTCGGCGCGGGCGGACTGTCTTCGGTTCTGTCGCCGTCAGGTCTTTGAACGGGCGTCTCGCCGTTCTCACGCCCGTATATGAGCGCGTCTATATCCGTCTCGGGTGGAGCGTAATACAGCTCGGCCGCCGAGCCGCCGAGCGCCTCTATTACGTCTGCGGGCGTTACAGCCCTCGGCAGCCTGTCTCTCGCCATGCGGTTCGCCGCCGTCGTATAAAAGCTGTTACCCGAAAAAAAGTCGCGCGGCTGCCCTTCCGTGACTATGGCGCCGTCAAAAAACAGCGCGCAGCTGTCCGCGTATTCGGCGCAAAAGTCGATATCATGGCTCACTATGACTATGGCGACGCCCGCAGCCGCGAGACCCTTCAATATGCCCGCGAATACACGCTTGAACTCGGCGTCGAGACCCTTGGTCGGCTCATCCAACAGAAGTATCCTCGGTCTCAAGAGCAACGTCTTCGCGAGCGCCGCGCGCTGCTGCTCGCCCCCCGAAAGATCATATGGGTGAGAGTCCATAAGCCCGTCCAGACGGCACAGCGCCGCCGCGCGCGCGATCATAGAGCGTTTTTCCTCCTTGGAGAGCGCCGCGCCCGAAAGTATCTCATACAGGTCTTCTTTGACGGTTTTTCTCACGAAAATCGTCTGCGGATTCTGCGGCAGAACGCCGAGCAGGTTTGAAAACAGGCGGCCCGAAAGCTTTTCAATGGGCTCGCCGTCTATCTTCACCTTGCCGCGGTACGGTTTATTGACGCCGGATATCAGCGACAGAGCCGTCGTTTTGCCCGTGGCGTTGCCGCCGAGGACGGCCGTGATCATGCCGCTGTAGGCTTTAAAAGACAATCCCTTGATTACATCGGGAGCGTTTTTTTCGTAACGGAACCAGACGTCGTTCAATTCGACGGCGGGATCGCCTTGCGGCGCCGTTTTTGATTCCGCGTCTTCAATCGGCGCGTCACACGCCAAGCGGTCGAGCCAATCGCGGCCGTCCCTTACGGTGACGGGGCAGTTCTTTCCCGCGACGTCCTGCGGAAGCGCCGCCCATATACGCATGGGCGCCGGCATGGCGTAAAACATCCCGTGGCCTTGCGCCTTCAGCGCCGCGCCCACGTCGGAAGGGCTTCCCTCCGCGATAATGCGGCCCTCGTCCATGACGGCCACGCGGTCGCACAGCGGAAATACGTCTTCCGGCCTGTGCTCACTGATTATGACCGTAACGCCGAGCTCACGGTTTATCTTGCCGACGACAGTCAAAAATTCGGATGCCGCTATGGGATCAAGACGACTTGTCGGCTCGTCAAGCAGCAAAACCTCCGGCTGCATGGTCATGACCGACGCTAAGTTGAGCAGTTGTTTCTGTCCGCCCGACAATTCCGTCACGTTCTTGTAAAACCACGTCTGTATTCCGAAAAACGACGCCATTTCCGCGACGCGCAGACGAATTTCCGCCTGCGGCGCGCCTTGGCTCTCAGGCCCGAAAGCCAACTCATGCCACACCTTGTCCGTGACGATTTGGTTTTCAGGGCTCTGCATTACGAAGCCTATCTTTGCGCTCTGCTCACGCAGATCAAGCGCCGAGAGCGGTCTGCCGTCGAAAAATATTTCACCGCTTCTTGCTCCGTGCGGCGCCAAGATAGGTTTCAACTGCCGCAGAAGCGTCGTCTTGCCGCAGCCGGACGCGCCGCAGAGCGCCAAAAAATCGCCGCGCCGAACGACCGTATCTATGCCGGCAAGCGCGGGCGTCCCTCGCTCCGGATATGTGAATGTCAGATTTTCTATCCTGTAACGTTCTGTTGTCTGCGATTGTTTTGACATTGCTTGTCCCCAAGAAACAATATACACCAATCCCGCCCGAGTGTCAATTTCGGAAATTCCATATATAAGATCAGTAATATCTCTTGTGTAAACCATGTCAAAGTAGTACTATAAAGATGAAATATAACGAGACTGAAGATGTCTCTGTCTCTGTATGCAGCGGGTACAATTTTCACAACAGGCGATGGAATATACCCCGTCTCGTTGAAACGCAACAGAGGTAAGATTTTTTCCTATGTTCGGAAAAAATCTACTAAAGCGTTATAAAACAAGTACAGTTTTTTGATCCGTGCGATTCCTGACTACGCGCTTAAAAGCGCAGTATTTGACTTTTTGCGTCACCTATTCGGACTTTCTTTTCACGATTCTGCGGACAATACGGCTTCGCGCCTTTACATATACGGTTCTTA
>JAISBV010000132.1 GCA_031266025.1 Eubacteriales Family XIII. Incertae Sedis bacterium | reverse complement strand
CGACAGTTCAAGCGCCCCCGACAAAAAAATAGCCGCCACAAAGCCCAGCCTGGCCCCGGCGGATTTGACGGCGATCATCAGCAACCCGAGCGCTGAGATCATCATCCCCACTCCTATCTCGGCCCGCGCCGTCCAGTGACACGCCATAAAAGCGCCGCCCGTGTGCGGGCATACCTTGAAAATATAGGTAGGTCCAAGGGAGACGAGCAAGCCTAAGACAATCGCGGTCACGCCGCCGATAATTCGATTTCTCACGAGAAACCTCCTGAATAATGAAATAATAAAAAATAAGCCGGGTAAGTAAGCTGATACTAACTTTGCCGCGCGGATAATAATACAGCCGGATTAAGGAAGAGTCAATAGAGCGCGGCGGCAGCGCGTGCCCCAGGGAGGCGCGTCCCGGCGCACGCGGCATAAGGTATAATGGGATTTGGTTTCGCGATAGGTTACTGATACAGACCGCAAAGAACAAACTCAAAACAGAGGAGCGGATAAAAGACATCCGCCTTCTGCTGATAAAAGACTCGTTTGAGGAAGCGCTCGCGTAAAACTCGCGACGCGCCAAGAGAATTGGAGGAATTAGCGCATGGCTAAATTAAATGCGGAAGAATACAAGTCTTTCGAGGACATCAAGCGTGTCGATGATGGCGTGGAATTTTGGTTTGCGCGGGAACTTGCGCCGGTGCTGGAATATTCAAAATGGGAAAATTTTCACAAGGTCGTAAAACGCGCGATGTTGGCTTGTAAAAACAGCGGATTCAATATCGACGATTGCTTTCCTGAGGTCGGGAAGTCAATCACCTCCGGTAAGGGCAGAAAAAGCTCCATTATCGATTATCGACTGACGCGCTATGCCTGTTATTTGATTGTGCAGAACGGCGACCCGCGCAAAGAAATTATTGCCCTTGGTCAGACCTATTTTGCCATTCAAACCCGCCGCGCCGAGGTTGCCGATGTTTTCAACCAGCTTGACGAAAATAACAAGCGGCTGGTAGTACGTGGCAACATCAAGCAGTGGAATCAGCTTCTTGCTGAAGCCGCGCGTAATGCTGGTGTTATCACCGATGAAGAATTCGCCATTTTTCAAAATTCTGGATATATGGGGCTGTACGGAGGTTTGACCGTTGACGGCATTCACGCCCGAAAGGGATTAAAAGCGAGCGATAAGATATTGGACTTCATGGGCAGCACAGAACTTATTGCCAATCTGTTCCGTATTTCGCAAACCGAAGAAAAATTAAAAAAGGATGAAGCGTCTTCGGCAATTGAAGCGAACAACATCCATTACGCCGTCGCGGAGAAAATTCGCAAAGCCATGATTGATATCGGAGCAACCTTGCCGGAGGATTTGCCGACGCCGGATAAAAGCATTCAGCTTGTGGAGCGTGAGGAAATTAAAAAGCTGCGGCAGTCCAAAAACCCGCTGATGTTAGACGAGTAAAGAGAGGAAATGCCGTGAACTTAAGGAAATGCTGATCAATTCGCCCAAACGGCGCTTTGGCGTTCAGAAACATAGACGCCGTAAGAGTTTAAATCTTTACCCTTTAGGCCCCTGACGATAAATTAGCCCTTCCTTAACGGTGTGAAGTTTGTTGAGAATCTCGCCCGCGACATTAAAGCGGAATTCCCGAATGTGAAAGGATATTCCGTCCGCAACCTCAAATATATGCGTAAGTTTGCCGCGCTCGTTAACGACGAGAAAAGTGCGGACACTGTCCGCACTTTTGATAAGGGGCAAATACGAAATCAAAGGAGATTAAAGAAGGGAGCGGGGCGGGACCAGAGGACGTCCCGGCGTACGCCGCATAAGGTATAATGGGATTTAGTTTCGCGCTAGGTTACTGATATGAACCTTAAGGAACAAACTCAAAACAGAGGAGCAGTAGTATATGGCTAAACAGAAAACCGCCGAGCGGTCGCTCGAATCAATAATGTGGAACTGCCGCAACGCCCTGCGCGGAACGGTCGGCGGCAACGAGAAGAACCGCGACGCGGTTATGGGCTTGGTGTTCCTGAAATTCGCGGGGGATAAGTTCGACAAGCGGCGCGAGGCAATCAAGACGCGATACGGCGACATTCCGGCGTTTTTGGAGAAGAAGTCCTTCTATCTTTCCGAGAATGTGTTCTACTTAAACGAAACCTCCCGATGGAGCTATATTATCAGGAACGCAAAGCAGGACGGCATCACGGTCATCATCGACACCGCGATGAAAGACATCGAGGACGGCAACCCGCCGCTGAAAGGCGCGCTGCCCCAGAACTTCTATGCCACGCTCGGCGCCCGCCCTGAGCAGATGTCCGCGCTTATCTCAGAGATTGACAAAATAAACGAAGAGCGTTTTCACGACCGTGATTTAATCGGGCGGGTGTATGAATACTTCATGCAGGTGTTCGCCATCGACTCCGGCACAAGCAACGAGAAAGGCGAATTCTACACGCCCGCAAGCATCGTGCGGCTTATTGCCGAAATCATCGAGCCGTACTCCGGCGTGGTGTACGACCCATGCTGCGGCAGCGCTGGAATGTTCGTCTCCTCCATCAAATTCGTGGAGAGGCACAACGGCAACCGCTCGAAAATTTCCGTTGTCGGGCAGGAACGCAACCCTGACACTTGGCGGCTCGCCAAGATGAACCTCGCCATTCGCGGCATCGCCCACAACCTTGGCGAACGCCCAGAATCCACCTTTGCGGAAGACCTCCACAAAGACAAAAAGGTGGACTTCATTATGGCGAATCCGCCTTTCAACCTGAAGCTGAACGCGCAAGGCGTAACTCAGGATAAACTCAACGGCGACGCTAGGTGGGACGGTTATACAACGCCTCCTGTGTCCAACGCCAACTATGCGTGGGTACTGCATATACTCTCAAAACTGAACGTGACAAACGGCATTGCGGGCTTCCTGCTCGCCAACGGAGCGTTGAACGCCGACGGCGTGGAGGGTGAAATCCGCAAGAGTCTCGTGGAGAATGACAAGGTAGAGGCGATTATCGTCCTGCCCCGCGAGATGTTCTATTCAACTGACATCTCCGTCACGCTGTGGATACTGAACAACAACAAGAAAACACGCGCGTTGAACGGGCGGCAATTGCGTGACCGCCAAGGCGAAGTCCTCTTTATCGATCTGCGCCGCTGGAACGAGAACACATACGAAAAGAAGTACGTCCAATTTTCGGATGAGCGGATAGCCGCCGTCAGGAAGATTTACACCTCGTGGCAGATAGGCGAAGATTACGCCGATGTGTCTGAACTGTGCCGCTCGGCGACGAAAACCGAAATCGCCGCACAGGGTTATTCCCTTGCGCCAAGCAAGTACATTGAGTTCATCGACCACGACTTGGAGCTTGACACGCGTGCTGGTATGAGGTGGGTACTGGATGAAATTAAAAGCGCACTTGCGGAAGAACGTGAAACTGTACGGCTATTAGAAATTGCCTCAAAAACAGAGGTACATTATGCTGATTAAATACAGAGTAGACCAGTTGATTGAATATGTAGATGAACGCAACTCCGATGGGCGTATTACGGACTTCTACGGCATCAACATCAATAAAGAATTTATGCCCACTGTGGCAAATGTTGACAGCGTTGACCCGCACAAATACAAAGTGGTGAGGACTAATCGGTTCGTATTCAGTGGTATGCAGACAGGACGTGATGAATGTATCCGTATTGGGCTGTATATGGGAAGGAATCCGATAATTATTTCACCGGCCTATTCGACTTTTGAGATTAAGGCAACGGACAATGTTATTCCCACCTACTTCTTTATGCTGTTCCTGCGCGGTGAAATGGATAGATATGGCTGGTTCCTCAGCGACAGTAGCGTACGGGCTAACCTAGATGCTGATCGGTTCGATGAAATTGGGTTCTATCTGCCACCGTTACCGATTCAGCAAAAGTACGTTGACCTGTACTCGGCAATCATACGAGTCGAACGCCTAAAGAAGCAGATAAAAGACATCTGCCCGATACTGATAAAAGGTTCGTTGGAAGAGGCGGGTGCGTAATTCTCTCAACAGTGTTGAGAGAATTGGAAGATAAAAGCAAAAAGTGAAGGAGT
The DNA here is from genome assembly GCA_031266025.1 of Eubacteriales Family XIII. Incertae Sedis bacterium. Taxonomy (GTDB): domain Bacteria; phylum Bacillota; class Clostridia; order Peptostreptococcales; family Anaerovoracaceae; genus JAITLA01. The sequence goes on along the minus strand of JAISBV010000132.1, from coordinate 168 downwards.
GAGCGCCGTGGATTTAAACTTTGTCAGAGGTCAGTTCACCGAAGCCGATCTTGAATCGGCTATCATCGGGCTGTTCCAAGAACAGGATTACGATTATGTCCCCGGCGAGACGATTCACCGCGAGTTTAAGGAGATATTGCTGAAAGATGACCTACGGTCTTTCCTTGC
>JAISBV010000115.1 GCA_031266025.1 Eubacteriales Family XIII. Incertae Sedis bacterium | reverse complement strand
TCCTCCGTTCAAAGATTGTTTTTCTTGCAGATTACATCTTATCACGGAAAGGGGCCTTCTTCCTTATTTTTTTGTGGACAACGCCCTTTTACTTAATCCAGAACTATTTTACACCGCCCTTGTGAATGGTAAGCATGCCTGTGCTGTCCGTATCCGCGAAGGCCGTTTGTTGACCTTCGGCCGTGAACGCCAATATTATGGCTAAGATCACCGTTAGACCCGCGACCGCGGCCATAACGAAGGGCGCGGCGGGAATGTCCGGGCCGGCGGCGAGGGCCGCGTTCGCTATTTTGTCGCTTCGATAAATCTGTGCAGTATGGCGGCCGTCTCGGCGCGGGTTGCGCTTCCTCTCGGGTCAAAGATATTGTTCGGCTTGCCGTTCAGGATGCCGCCGGCTGTTAAGGTCTGCAGCGCGTCTTTCGCGTAATCGGCCGTTTGCGCATCGTCATCAAAATTCTCGGCGGAACGCAAGGGCGGAACGCTCAGCCCCGCGAACTCCGCGTAGCGCGTGATAAGCGTCGCGAGGTCTTGGCGCGTCACGTCCGCGTTCGGCGCGAAGCCGCCGGCGCCCGTACCCGAAACAAGGCCGTTCGTGGCCGCCCACGCGATATAGGGCGTGTAATACGCACCGGTTTCAATATCGGAAAAGCCGCCGGACGCCGACGCGTCTTCGTCCGCGCCCGCTAATCTGCCGAGCACCGTTATGATCATGCCGCGCGTCATGGGCGTCTGCGGGCTGAACGAGGTTGCGGACGTTCCGTTCATCAGTTCGTTCTCGACCGCGTATAAGACGTCTTCATAGAACCAGTCGCTTTCGCTGACGTCGCCGAAGGGGTTGTTCCGAGCGGGAGCGGAAGGAACTTCGGCCGGCGGCGGTTCGACCGGCGGCGTCTGCACCCTGCCCGAACCGCCGGCCGGGGTGTTCTCGGGCAGGGGTTCTTCCGGTTCATTTGCTGCCGGCGGAATATCTTCTTTGGGAGTATCCGTAAGCTCAAGCTTGAATTTCTGTGCGGCGACCTTTTGTATTTTCGGGCCGCCTTCGGGATCGGGTATCATAAACTCGGCCGCTATCGTATGATTGCCGTTATCGAGGTTCTGAAACGTCTTTGCGTATACGGTTACTACAGTGCTGCCCTCAGAAGCCCCATAGTCGCCGCCCGATATGGCCGACGCGCTCGTCAACTTTTCGCCGTCAAGCCAAAAGTCCGTAAAATACGGGAAATTGTTGTCGGCTTCATCAATCAGACCGTCTTCGTTTATGTCTACATCGGCCACCCTGAAAATACGATCCCCGATATCGTCTCGCACATAGGTCAGCACGTAGCCGACAGGCACGCCGTCGACCGTCGCCGTGGATTCCCCGACAAAATCCGTAATGGGATAGTCGTTGCTTTTGAAAAGCGCTATATCACCCGGATAACCTGCGGGTTCCTCAACGGTCAGAACTATGCTCTGTATGTCAAGAAGATAATTGAATACGGGATACCGAACTTCTACTACAAACGTGAACGGCCCCGTTTCGAGCGGCGCGCCGTGAAATTGACCGTCGGGGAGCAGGGTCAGCCCTTCAGGCAGGGTTCCGCCCACAACCTTGAAATCCAAACCGGCATTCTCGTATGTGCCGGTTTCTATGATATATTGATACGGCACATTCAGCCAAGCGTGCTCTATATCGGTCTTTCTGATTTCGCCGTTTACCGCGTTATATTTTATTCTGTTCTCTTCCGCCCATTTTATAATATAGGTGTCATTTACGCCGTGGATTGTGAAATCGGACGAAAGATCAAAGCCCGCCGTATCCGCGCCGGAAGCGAGACTCATGGGTACGTAGATGTCGGGATTATTTGAAAGACTTCCGGATAGAATGCCTGCGGGGAACGACTCCATGCCGTGCTCAAATACGATTTCACTTAAGTCCTTCATACCGCCAAAGGGACCGTCTTCGCCGGACAATCCCACTGTTGTAAGCGAAGCGGGGACACTGATTTTCTCGATAAGAGTATTTCTAAACGCCCGGGAGCCGATGTTCGTAAGACCGTCGGGCAATTCGATTTCCGTCAGATTGGTACAACTATCAAACGCTCTCCGTTCAATACTCGTCACGCTGTTCGGAATAACGACGGACGTCAAGCCGGTACAGCCGAAAAACGCGTAACCCCCAATGCTCATCACGCTGTCCGGAATGTCGATGGATGTCAGACTGCTGCAATATTCAAACGCATCATCCCCTATGTTCGTCAAACCGGCCGGCAACTCGATTTCCATCAGATTGGTACAATCCGCAAACGCCCTATCGGCAATACTTGTTACGCCGTCCGGAATAATGCAGCTTGTTTGAATGCTTGTCGGGGGATAACGTATGACCTGATTCCCATCCGATAATGCGCCGCTTTCGCTCGAATAAACGGGATTGCCCTCGTCAACAGAGATCGATGTCAGTCTGTCGCAACCGTCTAACACTCTTTGCCCAATACTTATAACGCCGGCCGGGATATTTATTGACGTCAGGTAGCGGCAATCATAAAACGCATGGTCACCGATGCTCTTCAAACCGTCGGGCAACTCAATTTCCGTCAGACTTTCACAGCCTTCGAACGCGCCGTACTCAATACTTATAACACCGGCCGGAATTGTTATTGACGTCAGGCTGAGACAATCCTTAAACGCATTGTCACCGATGCTCGTAAGGCTGTCGGGCAACTTGATTTCCGTCAGACTTTCACAGCCTTCGAACGCGCCGGACTCAATACTTATAACGCCGACCGGGATAGTTATTGACGTCAGGTTGAGGCAATTCCGAAACGCGTTGCCAACGATGATCTCCAAGCTGTCGGGCAATTTGACTTCTTTCAGCCTTTCGCAGCGTTCGAACACTCCCGGCCCAATACTTATAACGCCGGCCGGGATATTTATTGACGTCAGGTAGCGGCAATCATAAAACGCATGGTCACCGATGCTCGTAAGGCTGTCGGGCAACTTGATTTCCGTCAGACTTTCACATCTCTCGAACGCATAGCCATCAATGCTCTCCAAATCGTCAGGCAACTCAATTTTCGTCAGACTTTCACAGTTGTTGAACGCTCCTTGCCCAATACTTATAACGCCGACCGGGATCGTTACCGACATCAGACCGCGACAATTACTAAACGCGCTGTCACCGATGCTCGTAAGGCCGCCGGGCAATTCGACTTCCGTCAGGTTATTGCAATCCCGAAACGCGTGGTATTCTATTGCGACTATATCCCTCACCCTTATCCCGCCCGGACTGCATATCTCATCAAACGCCGCCGCCACATCCTCGCTTGTGGCAATCGTATCGCAGCCCGTAATTGTAGCTTCTGTTCCGGCATCGTTCAGCGTATATGTGAGCACGCCTTCTTGCGCCGCAAAAACCGATGAGGGAAGGTTGATCATCACAAGTACAAATACGATAAGTATACACAGAACACAAACAAACCACAATGGCGCGCGCTTTCTTATGCTTTTCATGTTCTTCCTTTCTTCTCCCGCTATGTATATAACCGTTCAAGAATTCCATTCGGCAGGAGACGGTTCGGTGTCCGCGCCCCGCCGTCTCCTGCTTAATATACCGGCCGGTATCGCGTAACATAATTCAAAAAATGTTACATGGCGAAAAAGACTTGAAATTTCAATAAAAAACGAGGTTGCGAAATGCAAAAAGACGCGGCAAGGAGCTTTTAAGGCGACAAAAATACATTGAAAATTCAACA
>JAISBV010000114.1 GCA_031266025.1 Eubacteriales Family XIII. Incertae Sedis bacterium | reverse complement strand
CCCCGCCGGGACGCCCCGAACCTCGGCGCTTGCCGAGCTTAATGCCACCCGGTACTTTGAACGACTCAATGCAACCGTCGCATCGGGCCGAGGTCGCGTTTACAATGTCAACTTAGCTTTTTGGAATTTTTACAGAAAAAAAAGTCAAAGTAGTAGACATTTTGCAAAATGGGGTGTATACTTCAAGCATACGTATTTGTATAAAACCGGCGAATCTGTCGGCATTAAAATAGACCCCGAATAAAGGCGCCCCCTCCGTTGTATATTCCAAAATGAGGAATTCACAATGGGGGGGGGTGTTCCGATGTTCGGGGATATTTGCGAAAACGCCGGTATAACAACATCGGTAGCAAAGAAAGGAGGGGCGGCGTTCGTTTTACCGATTTTGCCGGCAAACACTGTAATCGAATAGAAAGTTATGAGGAGGAAAGCCCATGAACAACGCGTCAGAACCCAAGTTCACCGCTCTCAGAGAGACGTACATGGTTCCCGCCAGGGACGGCGTGAAGTTGGCCGTAGACGTTTACAGGCCGGATGCGGAAGGGAAATTCCCCGCATTGTTGGCTCAGTCGCCCTACGGTAAGGATGCTCAGGTATTTGAGTCTCCGCCCCAACCCTTCGGCAAATCTATTTTCGAAGCCTCCGTGGAATCGGGCGACCCGTACTACTACGCCAAACGCGGGTACGCGTACACTATTGCGGATTTCCGCGGCTGCGGCGACAGTGAGGGCTACCACGACGGCATGATGAACAAGCATGAGTGCGGTGAAGACGGCTATGACATCTGCGAGTGGCTTGCCGCGCAGCCATGGTGTGACGGCGGCGTCGGCGGCGCGGGTATCTGCTATTTCGCCAATGCTCAATTGCAGTTGGCGGCGGCGGCGCCACCGCATCTCAAATGCATCGCCCCATGGGAAATCTATGGCGACGATCTCTACAAGCACGGCCAGTACGAGGGCGGGCTTCTGAACATTTTCCTGTACGGTCTTTATACGGGCACATATCCGGCGCGCTGCGGCTACGCGATTACAGACCGCATTCGTTCCGCCATGCAGGTGGAAACGCCGCCCGAAGAGTTGGCGGAGCTCGTGAAGAAAGCGATGGAGGATCCCGATCTAAGACAGTATCCCTATCTCTACCATCTTCTGAAATACCCGACAAAGAACCCCGTTCTCTTCGACTTTATGCTCAACCCGTTGGACGGGCCGTACTACAGAAAACGTTCTGTTATTGAGAAAATAGGGAATATCAAGGTTCCTGTTTACGTTGGCGGGCCGTTCTTCAGCTTTTTCTCCGAGCCGCAGATCAACGTATACAACCGTCTGCCGGATGTGCCCAAGAAGCTTCGCTTCTATACGGATATGGGTCTGCGTCCTTGGAAGTGGGATCACGACGAGCTTTTGCGTTGGTACGACTACTGGCTCAAAGGCATCGACACCGGAATCATGGACGAGCCGCCGGTCAAGTACCACACGACTGTGCTTGAAGAGTGGCAAACAGCGAACGAGTTCCCGCTCGCGTTAACGGTTAAAACGCCGTTTTATCTGAACAGCTTGGGCAATCTCGGCCCCGAGCCGGACTTTTACAACGACGAGCCGGACAGCTTCGTTCAACAGCCTCTGTACGTCACTGAGGAGCGCGGCAGGGTCACGTACGTCACGCCGCCGCTCAGCAAGGATATGCAGGTCACGGGCGCGCCGGTGGTCAAGTTCTACGCCGCAATCGACCAAAAGGACACGACGTGGCGCGTAAATGTGCGCGAATACGGCAGTGACGCGATATATCCGCTTTCACAGGGTTGGCTGAAAGCCTCGTTGAGAAAGCGCGATTACCATCGCGACACCCCGTGGGAAATCGAACACGATTTCACGAAGTTCGACTATCCCGCGCCGGGCGAGATCTGCGAGTACGAGATACAGATGAGACCCATGTCGCATCTGTTCAGAACGGGTGCGCGTATCCAATTGGAGATATCCTGCATAGACGTACCCACGGACATAGAGACATATGACGTTATGTGGCACGTTTGCCCCGCGCAGACGACGCTGCACAAGGTATACAGGGACGGGGATCATCAAAGCGTACTGACGCTCCCGGTTATCCCGAGAGGACAGTAAAGAAATATCGCGGGGGAATACGAGCAATTATTTATGCGCTTTATATCGTTCGTACGGTGAGCTTTGCCGCATGGACGGCAATAGGTGAAGGGATTAGGGGTATACCGGAATTCATGTGACGATCTTTAAGAAGTATCCGCGTTTGCGCAATTCTTAAAAAGTGGGAGGAAAAACTAAATGGTACCAATTATTATCACAATCATCTATTTTGTCTTTTTCAGCTTACTGTTCGGTATGCGGTCAAGAAAGAAGCTTGACGACAGCAAATCCTTCTTCACCGCTGCGGGGCAGATGAGCTGGCTGGCCGTCATGTGCACATTCACGCTGTCGCCCTTGGGCGGCGGACATACGAGCTCGCTGTGGGAGGCTTCGGCCACCATACCCCGAGGTCTCGGCATGGGCGCCGCCTGGTGGGGCATTTTCTCCGGCGGTCTGATGGTTCCGATATTCCTGCTGTGGTTCGGGCCCATGTTCCGCAGGCTGAAGGTTCAGACATTTCCCCAAGCCTTGGGCAAGATTTTCGGGCCAAAGATGAAGATATGGGACTCCTGCGTGGCGCCCGCCGGCTGGCTCGGCATCACCATGTCGGAGTTGCTCGGCATCTCCACGGCGGTATACGTCTTAAGCGGCGCGGCCATACCGTTCCCGGTCTGCGTGCTTATCGCCGGTATTTTAAATATCCTATACATACTGTTCGGAGGTCTGCTCCAAGCCTCACAGATGAACATCGTCAACGCGATAGTGCTCATTGTCGGCAGCTTCTTCGCCGTGTTCTGGCTCGGAGGCAGTCTTCCCGCCGGCTTCCAGGGCATTCAGGAGATATTTGACGGCATGGGCAACAGCGGCTACACAAACCTGTTCAACTTCACGCCCGCCGTCATATGGGGCCAGATGGTGCCCTGCGCGATCCTGTGCGTGTTCTCCGTTTCCAGCGAGCACGTTATGTATCAGCCTATGCTCGGCGCGAAGAGCGTCAAGGAGATCCGCAAGGGCGCGCTGTCGGGCGGAATCATCAACGCTATGGCCTGCATACCCTTCGTCATCATGGGCGTTACCGCCGCCGCGCTGCCGGCTGAGACCGGATCGGACGTAAACCCGTTCCTCGCCCTTCCGAACTTGGTTATGCACTACCTGCCCTCTCCCGTTATAGGCATACTGATGGTAGCTCTGCTCTGCGCGCTGCTATCAACATCGAGCGGTTTGGTTATGTCCATTTCCCACGTTATCAACGACGACCTTCTGCGCCCGGTACTCAAAGGCAAGCCTGACGCGAAGCAGCAGATTTGGATCACCCGTATCATTTGCATTATCATCACTGCGGTCGCCGCCATTCCCGCTCTAAGGGTGGAAACGATACTGACGCTGTTCTTCTGGTGCTTCAGCCTGAGCTTGCCCATCTTTGTCAACTACCTCATAGGCATGTGGTGGAAGATCAACCGTACGGCGGCTTGGATCAACCTTATACTCTCCATGGTCGTGAATTTCTGGTGGACGTTCGCGGTTCCGTCATGGTGCCCGCCGGACTTCACGTTCAGCTTCTATCCCGTATTCGTCGTCACCGTGGTTCTTGGCATCGTTCTCAACTTGGTCATGCCCGGCGAAAAAGGTATGCTGCGGCAAATCAAAGACGCCGAAATGGCCGCGTAGTTGAGACAGCTTTTTAGGAGGTATTAATTATGAATTGGGCATATCTTAGCATGATCGAGGCCTTGGTTATCACCACGGTTTTGTGTTTGATCTGGATCGGCATCTACAAGGCCACCAGCAAGGGCAAAAAAAACGAGGAGGATTAAAAAATGGCGACGTTTGTTGCGAGTTATCTGATAGGCTTTATGGTCATCCTGGGTATTTGGGGTATTATCGCCTACAGGAAACAGGTGGAAAGAGGCGAGATCGAGGTCGGGAAGAAGAACTGATCCCATAAAATACTGATTGTATCAAAACCAATGGGCCGTCGCGGAAACGCGGCGGCCCAAAATAATAGTTACAAACAATATACAGTCACGCAGCAGCGAAGGATCAAGCGTCCTCTTCGGCGGGCTCGGGCGTTCCCCAGTTTGGTTCGGCGGTGTATATGTTTACGAACGCGCCGTTTCGCACGGCGGTGATAGGCACGGATTTGATCGGATCGCCGTTCTCGTCAAAACTTATATTCCCCGAAACGCCGGGGAAGGAACGCGTGATGCTGAGCGCGTCACGAATCAGTTCAGTTCGCACCGAGGTTCCCGCCCTGTCTATCGCGTCAAGCGCGAGCATATAGGCGTCGAAGCCGAGTCTGACCGCCGCGCTCGGTTCGGCGTCCTTGCCGTACTTCTCGGTGTAGGCGCGCGCGAACGCGCCGGAAAGCTCATTTTCGCTTGCCGCGTCCTGCCCCATATCCGACGAGAAAGCCATCATGCCGAGCACGGTCTCATCCGCCGAGCGCAGCAGCGTCTCGTCGTCCCAGAGATCGGTTCCGAGGAAAAGCGCTTCGACGCCGAGCTTACGCGCCTGTTCCACGACGGTTACGCCGTTTTCGACCGATGTGGGCAGGAATACGACCTCAGCGCCCGAATCCTTGATATTGGCAAGCTCGGATGTGTAATTCGCCGTACCCGAGGCATAGTCCGCCGTATATACGACGGCGTCGGGATTGCCCGTCAGCGAAACGATTTTGTCGGCGAAGGCCTGGGAAACGGCGACGGCGAAGTTGTCGTCCGTTTCGCGCATTACGGCGGCTTTGGATATTCCAAGTTCTTCGATTGCGTATTTGGCGACGGCCACGCCCTGAAAGGATTCTACATAACGCGCTCGGAAATAGTAATCGTTCGTGTTTGTCACGAGCGGATTGCTGTTCGTAACGGCTATGGCGGGTATTTTGTTTTCTTCGAAGACGCTGCCGCCCGCTATGGAGAGTGTGCTGCGGTAACTGCCGAGGACGACGGCGACCTTCTTTTCGACGAGGGATTGCGCGGCTGAAAAAGCCTCGTCTATATCCGAATGATTGTCCGCTATTATAAGTTCGACAGGCTTGCCCAGGGCTTCTGCCCGGATAGAGTGCGCCAATTCTATGCCCGCCAACTCCGGTTCCCCGAATTCCTTATCTTTCCCCGACAGAGGTTCGAATACCCCTATTCGCACGATGTTGTCCGGGCGTTCTTCGTTCAAAAACGCGTCGGCGAAATTGTCATAGGATTCGCAGCCGGCCGCGTTTAAAACAACGGCGGCGAAAACAAGCAGAACCGCCGCAAGTCTTTTATTGATCGAAAACAACCTATTCCCCTTTATTGTCTTCAACGAAACGCTTGATCTTTTTGCCTGTGGTCATTTCAAACTCGCGCTTGCGAATTATGATGCGACGGATCCGTTTGAACAGAGCCAATTCCGCGTTGATCGGATCTATCTTGCTCCATAGCAGCGTCTCGACCTGATTGTCCGTATAGTTTTCGCCGAGTTCTGACCGAAGGACGTCCTCATCGGGTCTTATACCCGCTACTATGAGCGCTTCGCCGCTTTGCTCGCTGTCCATGGCCCAGACCATGCACTCCGAAACGGCGTCTATGCGCCCGAGGTAGTATTCCAATTCTTCGGGGAATACATTCTTGCCGTTCTTTGTGATGATCACGTTCTTCTTGCGGCCTGTTATATAAACGTAGCGGTCGCCGTCGATATAGCCGAGGTCGCCCGTGTGGAACCAGCCGTCCTTGAGCACTTCGTCCGTGGCTTCTTTGTTGTTGTAGTAACCGAGCATGATGTGTGGGCCTCGCGCGCATATCTCTCCTATGCCCGTTTCCGCGTCGGCGTCTACTATCTTGCAGTCGAGACCGCCCGCCAGACAGCCGGCGGAAGCGTTTTTGATCGCGGTGTCAGGATTCAAGGCGCATATCGGCGAACATTCCGTCAGCCCGTAGCCTTGAAGCGCGCATACGCCGAAATCCGAAAGTCCTTGCAATATAGCGGGGTCTATGGCCGCTCCGCCGCAGATGATCAGTTTCATGCGGCCTCCGAACAAGGCGAGTATCTGCTTGAAAAAGACCGGGGCGAGGTTCAGCCCGATTTTTTTCGTCGCCGAATTCAGCTTGATCACGCGGCGCAGCAGTTTCTCTTTGCCGCTCGCCTTTATGTTCTGCCATATCTTCTTGTAGAGACTTTCGAGTATGAGCGGCACCGCAAGCAGCACTGTCGGACGCGCCTCCGACAGATTTTTCACAATGTATTTCAGTCCTTCGCAATAGGCCACGGATGCGCCCCTGTACAGCGGAATCAGGAATCCGCACGTGCATTCATAACAGTGGTGTATAGGCAGAACGGAAAAGAAGACGTCGTCCGAAGTGATATTGACCAAACTGGGCGGGATCATAAGTCCGGCGGCCAGATTCTTGTGGGAGAGCATGACGCCCTTGGCTATGCCCGTAGTTCCGGATGTGAAGATCAGGGCGCACATCTTGTCGCCAATGATTTGAGCGTCAAGATAATCGCGGCTGCCTTCCGACAGCAGACGCTTGCCTTCTTCTATGCAGTCCGCGAATCGCGGAACGTCCGCCGAAGCCGTATCGCCGGTCAAGTCAATAAGCAGCTTCAGCGTCGTTTTGCCGGATGCGAAGATATGTTCAAAAACACTGCGGAATTTTTTCGTGAACAGCACGCACTCGGCCTCGGAAGCGATCAGCAGCTGTTCGAGTTCGCTTGCGTTCAATTCCTTGTCGAGCGGAACGGCGACGCCGCCGCCGCAGATCACGGCAAGGTATGAAACAGCCCATTGATAACAGTTTTCTCCGATTACGGCGACGCGCCTGAGCCCGCGTGACGCGAGCGCTGTTCCGAGTGCGTCCACATCGGACTTCATCTGCGTGTAGCTGATTTGACGGTAAGGGCTGTCGTGATTGTCTTTCACGTGGAACGCCGTTCTGTCCGCAAAGAGCGACGTGCTGCTTTCAAGCATTTGGCGCATATCGGTGATGGGTCTGCCGTCCTTGTAGCGCACATGCGGAGACGTGCTGTTTAGGATGTCTGCTATCAGCGTTTCGGCTTCCGCCTGTTCCTTCGCCTTAATTGCCGCATATTTGTCAATTTGAATCAACATACACCTCCTTGCTTGTCGCCGCTTATTCGGCGCTCCCCCGTGCGGATTTATGCGCGCCGTGTACTACCGCGTGCCGTTTGATTTTTTTGACTGTGGTTTTTTCAAATTCGCTGTCGCGCAAAGCGAAGCGTTTGATTCGCTTATAGTTCGGGAGCCTTTCATTGATGCGGTCTATCTCCGGTTTGAGTATACGCTTGATTTCGCTCGGGTCGAGCCGTCTGCCGCGCGTGTCTTCAATATATTCAAAATTCGGAAAAATATCGGCGCAGATCACCGCGTCGCCGCTGCGTTCGTCTGTCGCGCCCCAGACCATGACCTCCGAGATATACGGTATTTTGTACAGGTAATATTCGAGTTCTTCGGGAGATATGTTCTTCCCGTTCTTCGTTACAATAATATTCTTTTTACGGCCCGTTACGTAGAGAAAACCCTCGTCGTCGAAATAGCCGAAATCGCCTGTGTGAAGCCAACCGTCCGTCAAAACGCGAGCCGTTTCCTCCGGATCGTCGTAGTATCCGAGCATGACCGAATCACCGCGGCAAATGATCTCTCCGATACCGCTTTCGTCTTCGTCCGCGATCCGGACTTCCGTGCCGGGCATGGGCAAACCGACGGACGCGGGTTTGCTGTACCGATCTTTGTTCACCGCTATTATAGGCGCGTTCTCCGTCATGCCGTAGCCCTGTATCATGGGAAAGCCCATAGCGTTAAAATCCTCGACGACGAACGGATCTATCGCGGCGCCGCCGGATATGAGCAGGAGGATGTTGCCGCCAAGCGCGCGGTGAACCTCTTTAAATAAGCGTTTTACGGCCTTCGTGTTCTGTCCGCCCACCATTTTCGAAAATGCTATGGCTCGGCGCATCTTCTTTGCCTTGCCCTTGCTTTCCGCGTTTCGCCACACCTTTTTGTGCATACTTTCAAATATGAGAGGAACGCCGAGCATGACCGAAGCCTTCGCCTCCGCCATATTCTTCACTATGTACTTCAGACCCTCGCATATGGCGACGCGGCATCCCTGATATATCGCCGTCATGATGTGGCACGTCATCTCATATGTGTGGTGCATGGGCAGTACGGAGAGTCCCGTATTTAAACCCGATACATTGACGTATTTGGACATATTGAACACATTCGCGGCTATGTTCCTGTGAGAGAGCATAACGCCTTTGGGCAGACCCGTGGTTCCCGATGTGAAAAGTACGGCGCACAGCGCGTCAGGGTCAATGGGCGCGTCGATATACGCGCGTCTTTCGACGGCGGGCATCTGTTCCCCTTGCGCGATCAATTTCGGGAGCGACAACCGCCGGCCCGCGTGTTCGCGCGCGTCCATGCTGATCAAACGGTCAAGAGGAAACAGCCTGTCGGTTTCCGTCGCGACGCTTTCGAGCTTGCTCGAATATATGATAGTACGCACGTCCGCGCGCTTCATAAACGCCGAGAGATCCTCCGCTCCCAATTCCCTGTCAAACGGAACAATAACGCCGCCGCCGTTCGTCACAGCGAGGTAAGATATGACCCACTCATACCTGTTCTCGCCTATGAGAGCGATCTTGCCGTCCAAAAGCCCGTACTCGAACAGAGCCGCGCCCAGACTGTCGATATCCGACTTCATCTGCCTGTAGCTTATCGGTCTGTATGCTCCTCCGGGGCTGTCCTTGACTAAAAATGCGTCCCTTTCGGAAAACATCGCCGCGCTTGAATTGACGAGTTCCTTGAGATCGCTTATATCCCTGTGTTCGTATAATACGTCTTTGTATTTTATGCTGTTCAATAATTCGTCGCTTTTATTTGGAAATAGGCCTGAGGATGATCGCATACCGGGCATTTGGCAAAGGCTTTCTTCCCCTTGTAAACGTGGCCGCAATTCGCGCAGATCCAAACCACTTCTTCGTCGCGCTCGAATACCTTGTTTTCTTCGATGTTCGAGAGGAGCCGCCGATACCGCTCTTCATGGTGCTTCTCTATGGCGCCGACAGCCCTGAAACGCGCCGCTATATCAGGGAAGCCCTCTTCCTCGGCCTCCTTCGCCATGCGCGCGTACATATCGGTCCATTCGAAGTTTTCGCCGTTCGCCGCGTCTTCAAGATTTTCGGTCGTTGCGCCTATGCCGTGAAAGAGCTTGAACCACAGCTCGGCGTGTTCCTTTTCGTTCGCGGCCGTTTCCGTGAAGATCGCCGCGATTTGCTCATAGCCGTCCTTTTTCGCCTTGGACGCGTAATAGGTGTACTTGTTCCTCGCCTGTGATTCTCCCGCAAACGCCTCCATCAGATTTGCGTAAGTCTTGGTTCCTTTTAATTCCGCCATTTTACTCCTCCTTGATGTTACTACTCAAATATGCTTCCTCCGATAAATTCCCTGAGTATCGAATTGTTTACTATTGCGTCGTCTTCTTCGATGACTTTGAAGAATTGAAGGAAGCGTTTCAAACGGTAGGCCTCGCTGTATTCCTCCTCGTTCTCGGTAATGACGCCAAGAAGAGGCATTACATATTTTTTCAGCACGGCCAACTCATAAATATGCGCGGAATTGAACAACACGTCGGCCTCGCCGCTGAACGGGAATATGTTCTTGTCTTCGCCCGCGCGCACCGACGGCCAAGTAGCGATCGTTTTTTTTGCGTTGTTGCCGCGCGTGCGAGAGTCTCTTATAATACGGCGCAGCAGACGTACGTCCGTCGTCGGTATGCGATTGTGCTCGTCTATGTTCAGAGCAGTCAAAGGACTGATATATATCCTGAATTTCTCATTGTCGTCGATACCGCCCGTGAGCTCTTTGTTCAGACCGTGTATGCCTTCGATTACGATGGGTTGCCCGGGCTTTCCTCTCGTGAGACGTTCGCCGAAATGTTTTTTGCCTTCAATGAAATCGTAACGAGGGACGTCAACGGTTTCACCGCGAAGCAGGGCGTTCATATGATCGTTGAACAGCTTGAGATCCAGCGCCGATATGTCTTCAAAGTTTTTTTCCCCGAGCTCGTTCAATGAGCAGTCGTCGCGATCAATGAAATAGTCGTCAGTGCCCAGATAAAGCGGTTCACGGCCTATAACCTTGAGCTGTATGCAAAGTCTGCGCGCGAAAGTCGTCTTGCCTGACGACGACGGCCCCGCGATCAAGATCAGATGTTTTTTCTCTTTGGCGATCCTGTCCGCGATAAAGGCGATGCTCTTTTCGTGAAGCGCTTCCGAAAGCTGTATCATCTCTACGGCGCGGTCGCGGGCAACGCGTTCGTTCAGGTCGGCGGCCATTGATATGCCAAGCAGCTTGCCCCATTGATTTGCCTCGCCGAAGGCTTCGTAGAGTTTCTTTTCATCGCTGTACGCCGGGATATCGTTTGGCTTTGAGGGATGCGGGAAACGCAAAAGTACGCCGTTTCGATAGGCTCGAAGCTCGAAATGCTCTACATAGCCCGTGGACGGAAGCATCTGCCCGTAAAAGTAATTTCTGAATCCGTCAAGCGAGTAAAAGGCTACCCATTCGAAATCCGCCGCGTTTTCGAGAAGCCTGATCTTGCCCTCGTTGCCGTCTTCGCGCATGTGCGCGAGCGCCGTATCCCTGTCGACTATTTCTTTGACAAAAGGGATATCGGAGCGCACAAGCTCCCGCATGCGCGATTCCACGGCCTTGATCTCCTTGTCGGACGTCTTGTCGTTGCGTCTGATCAGCGTATAAATGCCTTTGTTCAGAGAATTGCCCAAAAACACGTCCACTTTGCCGAACACATCGCGTATCGCCTTCAGATACAGCAGGGAAAGGCTTCTCTGATACATCAGATTGACCGCGTTTACGCGCATGTCGAGCAAGGTGACGTCTGAGGGCTCGTCAACAGTTTTGTTCAGTTCGCGAATCTGATTGTTTACCTTTGCCGCCAATATACGATAGGGCAGTTCCTCGCGGAAACCGTTCGCCAATTCGGAAAGACGTATCCCTTTTTTTACCGCAGTTCCGGCAAACGGCGCTCGAGGGTTCGGTCTCAATCTTATTTTAATTTCACACATACAATACCCCGTTGCGATCCGCCATAAGTACCCCGCCCGCGTTTACGCCGGAGAAAAGCCGCATACCGCACAAAAAACCTCTATGCAAGTCTAATATAAAGAATTATACCTTTCCTGCGGTTAAATTGCAAGGAATCGTCAATTATGCGCGTATATATTTTAGATAGCTCCTCATTATATTTGTGTCTGCGACAGAACGTCTCCGGAGAAAGATTTCATTGTTCATCGGGGTGGTATTGAATATTTCATGTTGCCGCAAATTTCTAATCCCGCGCGAGAAACGCCTGCGGTGACAGAGCCGGAACAGGCGATTGTCGGAAGTCCTTTTCGTTGCGGGTAACAATGTAATCCGCTTTCCGACGTTTGCCGCAAAAGGCAAGCAACGCGTCCTCATAATCGGGCATATCGGACACCAACGCGTTTTCAACATCGAAGGCGGTGACATCGACGATTTTCACGTTATCGGCCAATTTCCGTATGATCGCTTTTGCCGATTCCGTGTCTTTTCCCTCTCGCCGCAGGAGATAAAAGATATCAGTGGTCTGACTTGCGGTCATAAGACCCGTGATCCGCATTCCGCAGAGCTTCAAAAAAGCGGCGGAATATTCACAATGCGGTTCGCGCCCCGTCAGCACATCGAGGATCACGTTTGTGTCAATCAAGACTCGCATACCTTTGCGTCAACCTTTCCGTTTTGATTTTCTTCACGTCGGTATCAGCGCCCGGAATAATGCCGGTCAAATCGTCAACCCAATTGAGTTTTGTCTTGGGTGCGACCAACACGGCAATGTCGGCGCCGTTCTTGGTGATATGGATGTCCTCGCGATCAACAAGCGACAGGTATTTGCCGAGGTTGGTTTTGAAATCGGTCGCGGTAATTTGAATCATGTAAAAATTCCTTTCTGTCTATGTACATGGGCTTGGTATCTTGCACCTTTTCGTAACACCTTTTATTACGCAAACGGGTTCAATACCCGTTCGCAAGCTCCGGGCACGCGTACCGCGTAGTCTTGCTGCGGGACAGTTTATTACACTATATCAAAATCATGCGAAACAGTCAATGCAAATTTCAAAATCGTGCGATATATAGTTCCAATTATTAACAAATAACTCAATGCGCCTTACGGATGCATGTGATGCTATTTTATCTAAAATCCTATCAACGTTCATAATCTCAATCTCCTAATTCTTATTAAATTCCCACCAATAATGAATCCATCTTTCTTCGCCAAATTTTTCAAATAGAAGATTTTCCATTAAATCACGCAGTCTTTTTGAATGTGTAATTAACAATGTAAGGTCTGTCTCAAAAAGACACTTTTCACATATGTCAATTATCTCAACTGTTTTTTCATCTTCTTGATACAATAACTCGACTTCTTTCGCTAACCATTTGTTGTATGAAAATGGTTGCTCTTTAATTAAACACATTGTTTGCAATGCAGCTTTTACCATTTCTGAACGATTAATACCGGCAGCGACAGAGAGCCCCCTTGAAGCACAGGTGCATGTATCTAATCTTCTAACCGAAAAAGTTATATGATGTTTTTTAATCAATTCCGGTATTTCGTTTTTAAATTTAATTTTATATTCATCAATTATACTAATCATATTATTTGGATCACTTACATAAACACAATTTGTATAAATCCATAAATATAAAGGCCATGAATTTGATATAAATCCGTTTAACCGGTCATACAGCCATTTAAAATTATGAAATTGTATAAAAACTACAGGATTATGTTTTTGATCATCAATAATATAGTCTTCGCTTTTCAATGCAATAAATTTTTCATAATCACCGTCTGACATAATAACATGCAAATCCCAATCAGCATTTTTATCGCTGCCTTCTTTTATGCCCCATCCTGTTGATCCGCTTAAAATAATAGAAGCGTTCTCTTTGTATTTGTTTGGGAAATCACTGTCAGATAACAATCTAATATAAGAGTCGATTTCGCTTGCTAATAAATCTTTGTTCATTTCCATTTTCCTCATAATGTTTTTGAATTTTCTATGCTTTTGAAAAGAGATAATTTTATATCACAAATCTTGTTATTAGGAATGATTAATTTAGTATTTAAAATTTGTTCTTTAAATGATGGATGAATACGGCCTAATGAAATATGTGGAATAAATTCCTGTTCTTTAATGACTATATTATCGAGCATCAAATTTCTTTTAATCATACTGTGCGATTCCAAAAGCTCACTTGTTTTTTCTATTTCCAATGCTAAGTAACTGTCGGACGCCTTCCAACCTAAACCCCTCGTCTTCTGTGTCAATATAATATCAATATTGCCGTATTTTAAGATTTCTTTTTTTACTTTTATTAGTTCCTCTTCTGTAAGCCATCCAAGAAAATGCATTGTAAAGTGAATATAATCAGGAGTTAACCACGAAATACGTTTTGATAATTGTCCCAATTGAATCTTTGCAGTATTGATTAATTCTTTTGCAACTGCTCTATGTATATCATAAGCAATATAAGTCGCCCAATAAGCCATGATTTATAAACTCCTTTATATAAAATTACAGTTTAAAAACAGCTGCTTTATAAGCATAGTCGCATAACATCCACTTGGCATATAAAAAATCCTCGGAACCCGGACAGTTCCAAGGATTTCATTCGTTGGAGCTACTGGGGGGAATCGAACCCTCAACCTGATCATTACGAATGATCTGCTCTACCATTGAGCCACAGTAGCGAAACATCGGCGCGCAACGGCGCGAATCACTTTTTTATTCTACCAATACAGGACAAATTCGTCAAGGGACTTTTTAAGTAAATTAAGGTATAATTTTCCTTTAGCTGTTCCTCATAAGTTGCCCCTCATAACGCCACGGGGATATTCCTGATCTGAGGATTACATTCGTAATGCCCGAATACGGCGTCGTCAGGCGTGAAGTCATAGAAATCCTTGACATCCGGATTCAAACGGAACTCGGGCGCCGGGTAAGTCGGGCGCGTCAGCATTTCTTCAACAATAGGCACATGCCGGTCGTATATATGCGCGTCGGCGATGACGTGAATGAGTTCCCCGGGCAGCAGTCCGCCGGCGCGGGCAAACATGCAGATCAAAACCGAGTACTGCACAACGTTCCAGTTGTTTGCCGTCAGTATGTCCTGCGAGCGCTGATGCAGCACGGCGTTCAGCCTGTCGCCCGTGACGTTGAACGTCATACTGTACGCGCAAGGTTCAAGTGCCATTTCATGCAAATCTTGAAAGTTATACATATTGGTCAATATGCGGCGCGAGTAAGGCGTGTTCGTGAGTTGCCACAGCACATTGTCAACTTGATCCATCTCGCCCTGCCCGAATTTATACCGGATGCCCAATTGATATCCGTAGGCCTTGCCGATGGATCCGTTCTCATCCGCCCACGCATCCCAGATATGGCCTGACAGATCGGCGATGCGATTTGATTTCTTCTGCCATATCCACAGGAGCTCGTCGACGCATAGCCTGAGCGGCGTCGGGCGTAGGGTGAGCGCGGGAAATTCGTCCGCCAAATCGTAGCGGTTTACGATACCGAAGCGTTTGATCGTATGGGCCGGCGCGCCGTCGGCCCAACGCGCGCGGACAATTTGCCCTTCGGAGGAAAATCCTTTATCGAGGATATCCCTGCACATGTTTATATAGATATCGTCAGCCTTGCTCACTGCAGCCCCCTTTTTTTAATGTCATTGAAGCCATTTTACACGAGCGGCAAGCCCGGTTGCAAGCGTTTTTGCGAAAATCCCGTCTAACGATCATTTATCGGTTACAGTTCACAGGTATGTTGACGGGGTATGTAAATGGAGAATTGTTCATTCATTTTGTCATTCCGGGCTTGTCCCGGAATCTATAAAACAGTTAAG
Organism: Eubacteriales Family XIII. Incertae Sedis bacterium; assembly: GCA_031266025.1. Taxonomy (GTDB): domain Bacteria; phylum Bacillota; class Clostridia; order Peptostreptococcales; family Anaerovoracaceae; genus JAITLA01. The sequence goes on along the minus strand of JAISBV010000114.1, from coordinate 7,862 downwards.
ATGGATTCCGGAACAAGCCCGGAATGACGTTCGTTGGATTTTAACGATTTAATATTTTAGTTTGCAGTATACCTGTGAACTGTAACATCTATCGGGCCGGCGCGGAAGTATTCCTGTACAGCGCGCAGAACACGCCGACGGCGCAGATTATCGTGAACACTATGAAACCCGTGCGCATTGTGGCTATGAGGAGGAACGGGGACGCGTCCTCGAACGAAACGGCGCCCATATGAGCTGACACCACGAGGGTGACTATAGCCATGCTCGACGTATGCCCCATGTTGCGCATTGTGGCTATGATGGAAGACGTTACGCCGTAATCGCTTCGCGAAACGCAGGACATTATGGCGTTTGTATTCGGCGACGAAAAAAATCCGTAGCCCACGCCCACGACCGCAAGACCCGCTATGATCGCCGGCAGAGGAAAATCGACGGAAATAAACGAGAACAGCAGCAGACCGGCCGCGCACAGAGCCATACCGACGGAAGCGATCTTGAACGGGGAAATGCGATCCGAGAGTCGGCCGGCATAGGGCGACAGCAGCGCCATGATCAAAGGCTGGCTGATCAGCACCAAACCGGCGTCTTGTGAGCTCATTCCCATTACCACTTGCAGATAGATAGACATGAAATAGCCTATGGCGAACGTCGCGCCGTAGTTCAAAAGCGTGGCTAAATTGGAAAGGCTGAAGCTCATATTGCTCGCGAACAGACGTATCTCGACTATGGGACTTGCGGCCTTGCGTTCGCGCATTACGAAAAACACGCCCAACACAAGTCCTGCGGGTATCAGGAATTTTGCGATGAAATTCTCTGTCAGCGCCGAGAATCCGTACATGAGCAAGAGCAGCATGCTCACATACAGGAACATGCCGGGTATGTCATAACGCCCCTTCGCGGATACGGTCTCGGCGGCGGGTGGTTTGACCGACGGCAGCTTGGTCAGGGCTATGATGAATACCGCGAAGCCGAGCGCGGACGTTACGGTAAATATGGAATGCCAGCCGAAATAATGATTGAGCAAGCCTCCGAGCACAGGCCCCGCCGAGAGACCCGTATACGTGGATGCAACGGAATACCCGAGAACCTTGCCGCGCATTTCGGGAGGGAAGGCGTCTACCAGTATAGCGATATTCGTGCTGAATATCAGCGCGCCGCCCAAGCCCTGAGCTATCCTCAGCGCCGTCATACTTTCCACGGACCACGCGAGCGCGCATAGACCCGAGAACAGTGAAAACACTAAAATACCCGTGACAAGTATCCTTTTGCGCCCTGTCAGGTCGGCGATTCTGCCGAACGGCACCGAAAAGGATGTGGACGTAAGCATATAACCCGTTATAATCCACCCTATCATAGCGGCGCTGCTGTGAAATTGCTCCGAGATGGCGGGAACGGCGAGATTTACCGAACTGGCGGTGAACGTCGTCATAAATGACGTGCTGATTGTTACGATAATAGTCGCCCGACGGCGCGAAGCCCGGGCCGATTCTTCTTTCGCCATAATATCGGAAGTCAAGTGTTTTGCGACGCGGATTCGGGCTTATCCGGCAGTTTGGGAGCTTTTATACTTCGTCTGACCGAGAACAGCTCAAAACCCGTCCTGTCTTGCAGCAGCCCGACAATCCCCTTTGGCGCCAAAAGTATGATGATAAGGGCTATCGCGCCGAATATGAGCATACTTACGCCGGGGAAGTTCAAAAGGTACTGCCTGAGAAAGACATAGATGAACGCGCCGAGGATAGGGCCTTCTATCGTTCCTATGCCCCCTATGATAACCATAAACACCATTGTGACGGTCCAGTCGATGCTGAACGCGGCATATGGCTGGATATATCCGTCAAACAGGTGCATGGCGCCGCCGGCAAGTCCTGTTATGAAGGCGGAGATGAGAAAACAGTTCAATTTCGTCCTGTATATTTTTACGCCGCGAACCTTCGACACGCCCTCGTTGTCGCGCATCGCCATTATGCCGAGTCCGAACTTTGTGCGCAACGCAATGTAGACGACCAGGACAGATCCGATCCCAAGTATCAGCGCCATGATGTATCTGTGTGTCAAAGTCAGGACGCGCCCCGCCGAGATGGTGAAGCCAAAGCCGTATTTTACAAATGACCAGTTCGTAAAAAACAGCAGCATCGCCTCGGCGACGATCCAAGAGCCGATGGTGAAAAAATCTCCGCTCATCTTGAATATGGGCAGTGAGATGATAAGGGCGCAGAGCGTGCAGACGAAGGGGGCGACAATGAGTCCCACCCAGAGCGGCAGGTTGTATGACTGGCAGACGACGGCGACGGTGTATCCGCCAATGCCTATAAACATCTGCTGCCCCAGCGACACAAGCCCCGCGTATCCCGCCAGGAGGTTCCACATCTGGCCCATGGACATGTACAGGAATATGAGGATGAATATGTTTATGAAGCGATCCGAGCCCCACTTCGGCATGAGCAGCAACACAATGAGTATCAGAACCGAAATTGCGACTTTTATGGGTTTGTTAAATTTCATCACTTCAAATCACCTCCGGGCCTTGGCAAATATTCCTTGGGGTCTTATGGTCAAAATGACGAGCATAAACACATAGCCGGCGATCGTCTGCCAACCCGTTCCGAAAAAATGCGCGCTCAAAAGCTGCACCAATCCAAGCAGAATCCCTCCAACAAGCGTGCCGCCGAGACTTCCCATACCGCCTATGACGACGACGCCGAAGGCGGTGATAAGGTACTGCGGCCCTGTCGAGGGATAGAATACAAAAGTCTGCCCTATGAGCAAACCGGCTATGCTGGCCGTCGCTACGGCCAAGCAAAGGGTATAGGCGAATATCCTCTTTGTGTTCACGCCCAAAAGCTCCGCCCCCATCCTGTTTGACGCTGTGGCCCGGATCGACATGCCGAAGTAGGTCTTCTGTATTATAAACATCAAAACGAGCACGACGGCCACGCCGACTATGAAGTTGACAAGGTATCCGCCGGAGATAGAGATATTGGGCGAATTGAGGATATTCGTCGTCGACAAGGGGTTGGGTATGGTTCTGTTGTTTGCCCCGAATATGAGAATAAGCGCGTTCCTAATAATGATCGAAACGCCGAACATAACAAGGAGCGACGGTTCCGGGCCTTTGTCGATGACCCTGTTGACCAGAAATGTCTGTATGAGAAAGCTGAGTATGAGCATGAGCACTATTGTTATGAGCAGGGCGAGAAAGACGTTTCCGACTATCTCCATTGCAAACAGCATGGTAAAATAGGACGCCAGTATCATGAGGTCGCCGTGGGCGATGTTCGTCAGCCGCATGATGCCGAAAACCAAAGACATACCCACGCCGATGACCGCGTACAGACCCCCGAGGAGGATGCCCGTAATGACAGACTGTATTATAATATACATTATTCCGATCTCTCCTAAGCGTATTTGTTGATGCCGAAGTACGCGCTGCTGACCTCTTCCTCGGGCAGCTCGCCGGAGACGCCCTCCATAACCACCCTGCCTTTGACCATTATATAGCTGTAGTCAGAGTGCTTCAGACTGCGCTTTACTTCCTGCTCCACCAACAAAACAGTCATGCCTGCGGCGTTGATCTCTTTGATTTTTTTGTAAATATCCTTGATGATCACAGGCGCCAAACCGAGTGAGATTTCGTCACAGATAATGACCTGAGGATCTGTTACAATAGCCTTTGCAATTGACAGCATCTGCCTTTGCCCCCCGCTCAAAAGCGAGGCTAACTGACCGGATTTTTCCCGCAGGTCGGGAAAGAGTGAGAACGCCTTTTCCACAAGCTCGGTTTTGCGTTTTCTCGCGTGGGGCAAATACGCGCCCATAAGCAGGTTTTCTTTAATGGTCATGTCTTCGAAAATACTGCTGCCCTCGGGCGACATGGTAACGCCGTCCGCAACGATCTTGCTTGTGCGCATACCGGATATGTCCTTGTCGTTTAGCGTTATTGAGCCGCTCGTGGGTTTGTTTATGCCCATGACAGTGTTGAGAAGCGTTGTTTTTCCTGAACCGTTTGATCCGATGATCGACGTCACACGGCCTTTTTTGATCTCCATCGACACATCGTACAGCGCCTGAAAATCACCGTAATGAACGTTCAGATTATCTATCTTCAAAATGCTGCCCGTATCACTCATCTTCGTCAGCCCCCAGATAAACTTCGGACACTTCCTTCGATGCGAGAACCTCCGCCGGCAGTCCGCAGACCACATCGCGCCCCTGCGCCAAGCACATGACCCTGTCCGTACCCTCAAGCATGGTTTTAAGGACGTGCTCAATCCATATAAATGAGACGCCGTCAGCCTTCAGTTTCAACACTATGTTCAGTATTTCAACAACCTCGGACTCGGTAAGACCGCCCGCCACCTCGTCGAAAAGAAGTATCTTCGGATTTGACGCCAATGCTACGCCGATCTCAAGACGCTTTCTGTCCAAGAGACCGAGTTTTCCGGCAAAGACCCCGGCCTTTGGATAAAGGCCGATAAGTTCGAGTATTTCGCTCGCCTTGCTCCCGGCTGCTTTTTCGCTCAGTCCGTCTCCGAAAATACCGCCGACCATCACGTTCTCGTACGCCGTCAGTTTTTCAAAGGGGCGCGGTATCTGGAATGTGCGCCCAAAACCCATGCGGCCCCGGTCATAAAGCGACTTTCCGGTGATATCCGCACCCATATAAACGATACTGCCTGCCGTGGGCTTGAGCAGGCCCGTCAGTATGTTGAGCATGACCGTCTTTCCGGCGCCGTTGGGCCCGATAACGCCCAAAACCTCGGTTTCGTTCAGTTCAAAGTTGACGGACTTCAGCACATGGTTGCTGCCGAATGAAATCGCCAACCCGGAAACGGATAGGATAGCCATAATATAATATACGCCTCCGCTATCAAAGGACAAATGCCGGTACACAAACCGGCATTTGTCCTTTTTGGGATCAGCCTTAGAACCGGTTTATCTTTCGCTCATGATAACGATCGGCTTATCGGACTCGGGAATCATGGTAAACTTTCCGGAGGCGACGATGTTTTTCTCCAGCGGATATTTCTCACCGAGGACATACTGGACGATTACGAGCGGATTCTCGAACACGTGGTCTTCATTGAAGTTGATCTCCCCGTAGGTTGACGGGCCGCTCAGGAGCGGGAACGTGTCCCTGAGAGTTTCCCTGTCAAGTGTCTGCGCCGTTTCGAGAAGCGCGGCCAGAACCTCGAGACAGGTCAGGTCATTGGCTATGGTCGTGGGGTAGGGGCTGTCGTGCTCGGCTTCCCATTTGTCGCATATCTCGTTGACGCTCATGCCAAGCAAGGGTGAATCATAGGGATAGGCTCTGTCCCAGTGGATTTCGCTCATAAGCCCGTTGGCAAGCTCCGCGCTGCCGACCGTCAGTGCGTCGGCCTCAAAGTGTATCGCCTTGCCCACAGTCATGATCTTGGGGATATAGCTCATCTGATAGAACTGCTGGAGGAATACGGCGTAGTCGGGCGTGATCGCGTTGGCGACGATGATGTCGCAGCCCTCCTGCTTGAACTGGTTGATCATGGAGCTGTAATCCGGGGTGCTCATGGGGAAGCGGCCCGGGTCGACGACGGTGTATCCGCGCCTGTCGGCAATCTCCTTGACCATGGGCGCCATGACGATGCCGTCCACGTTGTTGTCGAATATAAATCCGATCTTCTTGTTCGTATCGACCTTATCCCAAGCGTCGAAATAGGCTTCCATCATATTCGCCACAGAGAACATCAGGGAGTAGGTCCAAGTGTACGGGCCGCCCTCGAGCCAAGATTCGATAGGACTGTTTTCCATAAAGGCGGGTATGGCGTTGCGCTCGGCGACGGCCGAGACGGACATGGTCGTATCCGGCGTCCACGCGCCTACGAGTATATTCACATTATCCGTCGTCACGAGCTTCTGAGCGGCCTCCGCCGCCTTTGTGGGATTGCTCTCGCTGTCCGCGAAGATAATCTCCACAGGGATGCGTTTGTCGTATTCCTTTATGTAGAAGCCGCCGTCCGCGTTGAGTATCGGAAGCGCCAGGTCAACGACCCACCGAATGGACGAGCCGAATTCCGCAAGGCCGCCCGTAAATGGGGTTACATAACCGATCTTGATGGTCTCGGGGGCGTCGCCCGCCGCTGCGGACGTCTGATCCGATTCGCCGGACGACGAGCTGCTTTGGTCGCCGCCGCCACCGCCGCCGCACGCGGCAAGACCCGTCAAAGCCATCAGAACCACAAGACAAAGAGATAACATTTTCAGGTATTTTGCTTTTCGCATTTTTCTTCCTCCTTACAATCCTACAATTCCATTTTTATACACGTGCCGGCACGCCGGCAATATGCACGGTATCCGCCCGGGGTCGGGCACAGCGAGTTACGGCTCCGACAGATCCTTAGTACTTTCCGTAATCCATAGTGGTCTCATACCACGCGTCCATGTTTTCTTCTTTATAGTGGTCACACACGATAGAGCAGTCCATAATAAATCCGCCGCCGGGCGCGCAGTCCTCAAGCATACGCTTCGTATCGTCGACGACCTCCTGCTTGTCTCCGTATATCAGCGACGCGGTAGGCATGTTGCCCGTGATGCATACAGTATCCGATAGGGCCTTTTTGGCTTTGGCAATATCTACCTGCTCGAACATGTAGATGCATTTGCCCGCCGGCACGTCGCGTATGATATCGAAGCGGGTGTTGTACTTGCCCTCCAAGAAAATATAAGGAGTCATTTCGAGCTTCACTATCTCGTCGATCACGCGCCTTAACGACGGCCAATAGAATTTCGCGTAAGTTTCGTTGCTCATGAAATCGTCGGTTCCGCCGTGCAGCGGCATAAACACATATTGCAGACCCATCGCCTTTATGGCGTGTATACCCTTGAGCGCGAAATCCGTCATGACGTCAATGGCGGCCAACACTTTGTCCGGCACCTCGATAACGTCTATCGGCAGTTCCGTAAAGCCGCGGAGATTGTCGGCAAGCATATCGTAAGGCGTTGGCTGCCCGATAATGCAGCCGAGCGGCGTCTGCATTTCGACGGCTACCTTGGCAAGCTCATCGCAGGCGGACAGCCATTTGACGGTTTCCTCGCCCGCGAACATAAGCGACAGCAGCGCGCTGCGCACTTCGGGATCGGCGAAAGGCGCCATGCCCGCGAAATGACCGAATTCAATCACATTGGAAAAAGATATTTTGGAAAGCCCGGCCAACTTTGAGTTTTTTCTCGGGAATACCTTTTGCATAAAGAATTCGGAAGGGTTTTTCAAAAATTCATCGTACTCATCCTGCAGCATCAGCTCATGATTAACGATCTGATGCCCCATGTTGAGAGGTAGACCGCAGGTGGCTCCCGGCCATTTGATCGCGGTCGTCCCGAGTACCTCAAGCACATTCGCCGGATAGGCGGCGGTTTGCCAGTACAGATCGGGCTCATATCTCTTCAGAAAATTGATGATGCCCTGCTTCATGTTCCTGTAATCAAAGTACAGTTCATATTGACTTATCCCGCCCGCCTGCGCGTACGCGGTGCCGATCTTGGGGGCGAAGGGCACACGGTCACCCTCTTTAAGGCTTACCGCCGCTTTTACGCGGGCTTCTCTTTTGTCTATTGTGTTTGCCATGGCCTATCATCCTTTCTTTAAAGAATATTCAAACTAAATCACAGCTTAAAATATATCGCAATTCAAGAAAAAATGCAAGTGTTTTTAATTTCTTAGTTTTTACCCAAAATTAGCCGGTTTAATGCTGCGTTCGGCGGCGGGCGCGGCGGTGTAAAATAGTTCTGGATTAAGTAAAAGGGCGTTGTCCACAAAAAAATAAGGAAGAAGGCCCCTTTCCGTGATAAGATGTAATCTGCAAGAAAAACAATCTTTGAACGGAGGA
>JAISBV010000090.1 GCA_031266025.1 Eubacteriales Family XIII. Incertae Sedis bacterium | reverse complement strand
CCTGCCGTCGGTTATTGTCCTCCTCACGTAGCTCTAAGTACGTTCCGGGGGCCAAAACCGCCGGCAGAACCCGATCTGAACACGCGTGCCCGGAGCTTGCGACAGGGTAAAACTGACGCGGCGTTTGGGTAGTCTTGATTGAAATCTTTGAGCTACGGCGGCGGCGGGTGTGAGAGAAATATTCCGTTACTGTTCAGAGGTTGTCTGCGCAATAAATGTTTTAGGGCATCCTTGGGTTGTTAAAATCCAAAAGCCCGGAATGACGTTCGTTGGATTTTAACGATTTAATATTTTAGCTTGCAGTATACCTGTGAACTGTAACAGTATTCCCTTGTATTGTATAATATGTGCGATATTGCATATTGAATATATGTTTGTAATGTGTTAAACTTAATCTGTATGTCGTCCTACTGCGCTTAGAAAGGAGCGATTGCATTCTTGAACAAAACGGCGAAGAATTTTGGTATATATATAGCGATTTTTGCGGTTGTTTTAGCGGTCGCATGGTTCTATGTGGGAAATACAAACGAAAAGCCTCCTACGGAGGTTGTTCTTTCGGAGTTGGTCGACAGACTGGACAGGGAACAGGTAAGCGCTATCAAGGTTGTAGGCCAAAATATAACAGGCAAATTCACTTCCGGCGAGGAATTTATATGTTATTCCCCGAGCCTTTATGAGATCAGTATACTTGAAGCGGATTATATCTTTCCGCAGATAAAAACGGGAAAGATCAGCAGGTTCGAGGGCGAGAAGCTCAAGGAAACGCATTGGCTGCTTACGCTCTTGCCGACGCTTCTCATGATGGGCGTGCTCATATTTTTCCTGTTCGTCTTTATGAACCAAGGCGGCGGCGGGGGCGGCAAGGTCATGTCGTTCGGAAGAAGCCGCGCCCGTTTACACAAGGAGGGCGATCTGCGCAAGGTGACCTTCGACGACGTTGCGGGGCTTGATGAAGAGAAGGAAGAGCTGACGGAGGTTGTGGATTTCCTTAAAAATCCCAAAAAATACAATGAACTCGGCGCGCGCATACCCAAGGGTATATTGCTCGTCGGCCCGCCGGGTACGGGCAAGACGTATATATCCAAGGCGGCCGCAGGCGAGGCCGGGGTGCCGTTTTTCAGCATCAGCGGTTCTGATTTTGTCGAGATGTTCGTCGGCGTCGGCGCGTCGCGTGTTCGCGACCTGTTCGAGCAGGCCAAGAAAAGCAGCCCATGCATCATATTCATAGACGAAATAGACGCCGTGGGCAGGAAGCGCGGGGCGGGTCTCGGCGGCGGCCACGACGAAAGGGAGCAGACACTGAATCAGTTGCTTGTCGAGATGGACGGCTTCGGTGAAAATTCGGGCATCATCATTCTGGCGGCTACGAACAGACCCGATATTTTAGATCCGGCTCTGCTGCGCCCGGGCCGTTTTGATCGGCAAGTCGTAATAGGTATTCCCGATATAAAGGGCAGGGAAGCCATATTTCGCGTACACTCGAAGAATAAGCCGCTTGACGATGAGGTTGATCCCAAGGTTCTTGCCAGAAGGACGCCGGGCTTCACGCCGGCCGACATAGAGAATATGCTGAACGAAGCCGCGCTGTTGGCCGCCCGCCGTAACGGCCGCAAAATACGCATGGACGAGATAGAGGCTGCGGTGACGAAGGTAATAGCGGGCCCCGAAAAGAGGAGCCGCGTTATCAGCGAAGACGAACGCAAGCTGACGGCCTACCACGAGGCCGGCCACGCTATTGTCGCGCGTGTTCTGCCGAATACCGACCCGGTTCATCAGATTACGATCATACCTCGCGGAAGAGCCGGCGGATTCACTATGATACTGCCAAAGGAGGACAAGTATTACACGACCAAGACGAAGATGATGGAGAATATCGTCCACTTACTCGGCGGTCGTGTGGCGGAAAAGCTGCGACTGAACGATATCAGCACAGGCGCCAGCAACGATATAGCGCGCGCCACTGAAATAGCGCGCGACATGGTTACGAAATACGGATTCAGCGACAGGATAGGCCCCGTGAATTACAGCTCCGCCGACGAGGTTTTCCTCGGCAAGGATTTTTCGACCAGAAAGAATTATTCCGAAGAAATGGCTTCGGAGATAGACGATGAAGTCAGAAATTTGATTGAAGAAGCCTACCGCACAGCCGAAAATATAATCAGAGAGCATTCAGATGAGCTCAATATTATCGCGAGCGCGCTTCTTGAGGTCGAAACCTTGGACGGCGAGCAGTTTGAAAACCTGTTCACAAGGAAGCTGACGCCGGAGCAGCTCATTAAGAAAATAGAGCATGACGAGAAGCATATTCAGGAAAAGAACGCGAAGGAGGCTGCGGAAACGGAGAAGCTGCTTTTGTTGCCCGAGGATGAAGACGACGAAGAAATCGAAGAAGAGACCGAGGAAGAGGAAGCAGAGGGCGAGAGCGAGAGCGAGGGGAACGGCGCGGTGCGGCAAGAGTACAGGGAATACAACGCGTCGGGTAAGCTCAGAAGATCGTTTCGGATGAAAACGAGGAAGCTTTCGCCGTCGGACGGTATGCCCGAAGAAGCGCCTGATGATGAAAAGAACGACGATGATGATAAGGAATGACGAGTCGCACAGCCTTGACGCTCTGTACGGCGAACAGGCGACGATTCCTGCCGGAATCAAAGAAGGGGTATGGGGATGGACAAATTGGATGAACTGCGCAGACAAAAATCAGAAATAGCGCTCGGCGGCGGCGCGGAGCGCGCGGAAGCGCAGCACGCGCAAAACAAGCTGACTGCACGGGAGAGACTGGATATTTTGTTTGATAAAGACAGTTTTGTCGAGATAGACGTCTTTGTCGCGCACAGGTGTCACAATTTCGATATGGCGGGCAAACGGGCGCCGGGCGACGGCGTCGTATCCGGATACGGAACCGTGGACGGGCGGCTTGTGTACGCTTACGCGCAGGATTTTACGGTACTCGGCGGTTCTCTCGGCGAATACCACGCCGAAAAGATCGTCAAGGTTCAGAATATGGCGCTCAAGATGGGCGCGCCCATAGTAGGACTTAACGACTCGGGCGGCGCGCGTATACAGGAGGGCGTTAACGCGCTGTCGGGCTTCGGCAAGATATTCTACAACAACACGATATCATCGGGCGTTATTCCTCAGATATCCGTTATTATGGGGCCGTGCGCGGGCGGCGCCGTCTATTCGCCGGCACTGACGGACTTTGTGTTTATGGTTGACAAGACGAGCCGCATGTTTATCACCGGGCCGCAGGTTATCAAGACCGTTACGGGCGAAGATATCTCTGCCGAAGAGTTGGGCGGAGCCATGACGCACAATTCCGTCAGCGGCGTCGCGCATTTTATCGGCGAAGGCGACAGGGAGACGCTGCTTGCGGTACGCGAGCTCATAGGCTATTTGCCGTCAAACAATCTTGAGACGGCGCCGACCGTTCCCGTGAATGACGACCCGAACAGACTGATACCGGAATTCGACGCGATAATTCCCGATAATCCGAGCAAGGGATATAACATATACGATATTATCGGGAAGATAGCCGACGACGGCAAGATATATGATGTGGCGGCGCGTTACGCGAAGAACATCGTGACCTGCTTCATCAGATTGAACGGCGCTACGGTCGGCGTTGTGGCAAATCAGCCCAAGGTCGCCGCCGGCTGTCTCAACATCAACGCGTCCGACAAGGCTGCGCGTTTTATCAGACGCTGCGACGCGTTTAACATTCCGCTGTTGACATTGGTGGATGTACCGGGCTTCCTGCCGGGCGTTAAGCAGGAAACGGGCGGTATCATCAGGCACGGCGCCAAGATGCTGTACGCCTACTGCGAGGCCACTGTGCCCAAGGTTACGGTTATTTTGCGCAAGGCCTACGGCGGCGCGTATATCGCGATGTGCAATAAAGAGCTTGGCGCGGATTTGGTTCTTGCGTGGCCGTCGGCACAGATTGCGGTTATGGGCGCGGAGGGCGCCGCAAACATCGTTTTCAAGAATGAGATCAACGAAGCGGAGGATCCGATAAGCAAGAGACAGGAGATGATAGCCGAGTACGAGCGGATGTTCAATAACCCGTACCGCGCCGCCGAGATGGGCTATGCGGAGGATATTATAGAACCTCGGGCGACGCGTCTGCGTCTGACCGGCGCGTTTAAGATGCTTGAATCCAAACGGCAGTCTTTGCCGGCGAAGAAGCACGGCAACATACCATTATAGGGTAGTTGGCGGTTTTGGCGTCAGCATAAGTTCCCAAAGCGCTTTGGGCTTTGAAAATTTCAGCGTCGTCATTTCCTTTATGAATTTGATATTCCAATCCTTAATAAAAGCGGAGCGCGCTGCGGATTCATCGTAGAAACGTTTAAAACCGTTTTGCGTCATATATGAACCCGGCGTAAGCTCCGTTTCGCCGCAAAGGCCATCAGTATAATCGTTTGTTGAATTGAGCCGGCACAGCAGTACGCCGTTTGGCGTTAAGACGCGCTTTATTTCGGAAAGTATGCCCGCCATAACGGTTTCGTCGAAAAAATGCAGACAAAGACTTGCTATGACCGTGTCGGCTATTCCGTTGTCGAACGGGAATATGTCCTTGAGGTTGAATTCTTTTGTGGCGACCCTCGGGTACAGCTCGGTTATGCGTTTTAGCGCTTCTTTGGAAAAGTCGCAGCATATCAATTCACAGCCTGTAGTCGTCAAAAACGAGGTGTCGTCGCCTGTTCCGCAGCCGAGTTCCAAAACCGCGCGTCCGGTGCAGTCTCCTTCAAAGTATTTATCAAGCCAACCGTCATAGCTCGGCGCTTCGGCGCCGTGTCTGCGCGCCGAGTCCTCAAAGCGCTCACGATCAACATCGTATATCGTCTTGCATTGCATTTCCTGACTGTTCCTTCCCTGCTCGCGCTCACGCGCCGCGAACACCGTTATACGCCGTCGCGCCGCCCGGCAGACATATTCGCACGGTTTTGGAGCCGTCATTGCTCGGAACGTCGTGAAGGCGCACGCCTATACCGTAGAGTTTTTCGATAAGCTCTTCCGTAAGAACCTCGCTTGGCTTGCCGTCGGCCACGATTCTGCTGCCGTAAAGGGCCAAAACTTTCGTCGCGTACAGGAAGGCGTGTTCCGGATTGTGGGTTGACGTCACGATAGTGTAACCGCTCGCGGCGAGAGCGCGCGCCCTTTCGAGCGCGCTGTGCTGACGCCCGTAGTCGAGATTGGCAGTCGGTTCGTCCATAATAAGTATGCGCGCGTTTTGCACCAAGGCCCTCGCCAAGAATGCCAATTGTCTCTCGCCGCCGCTGATCTCCATGCAACCTCTGTCTTTGAGATGCGCTATGCCGAGATTGTCGAGCGTTTCGAGCGCCGCCGCCGCGTGCGCCGCCTTTGGCGCACGCCCGAAGCCGATGTGCCCCGAAAGACCCATAAGGACGGTTTCAAGCACGGTATGATTGAATACCGGCGTCGCTGTCTGCGGCACGTAAGCCATACGTTCGGCCAACGCGCGCCTTCCGATTGAGTTTATGTCGGCGCCGTCTATCAAAATTTGGCCTTCACCCGCTTTCAGAAATCCCATAATACATCGAAACATCGTACTCTTTCCGGCGCCGTTCGGGCCGAGCACGGATACTAATTCGCCGGGCGCCGCCGAAAAGCTTACGTCGTGAAGCACCCTGCGCGTCCCATATGAGAAGCTGAGTCCATGTACGTTAATATGCATTTTCGGAACCTCTCGATAAAATCAAATATACAAACACAGGCGCGCCGACAAAGGCTGTAAGTATTCCTATCGGTACTTCGCTCGCGGAAATAAGACGCGCCGCGTCGTCGACGACGATCAAAAAAGCCGCGCCGAACATCATTGACGCCGGCATAAGCCTGTTGTAGTCGTGTCCGAATATCATGCGGCAACAGTGCGGGATCACAAGACCCACCCAGCCGATCATGCCGCTGACGGAGACGCTCGCGGCGGTGAGCAGTGTCGCGCACAGTATGACGACGGTGCGCAGACGCACGATATCCACACCCATGCTTTTTGCTTCCTCGTCGCCTACGGTCAGGAGGTTTATGCGCCAACGCAATAACCACAGGATTATGAGTCCGGCCGCTATCGGAATGCCCGCAAAGAATATGTCACTGTTGCGTATGGACGCAAGACTGCCCATAAGCCAATATGTAATGACGGGGAGGATTTCATCCGTATCCGCTATGAGCTTTATGAAAGACGTCGCCGCCGAGAAGAGCGACGATATCATCATGCCCGTCAGCACCATCGCCAATATGCTGCTCATACGGCGGCTGCGCCCGCTTATCGCGTAAGCGGTCAGAACTGCGCCTATTCCGAACAGGAAGGCCGATACGGATATGCCCAAGTAACCGAATCGCGCCAATATGCCGAAGGCCGCTCCGAAGCCGGCGCCTGACGACGCGCCGAGTATGTCAGGTGACACCAAGGGGTTTCTGAACATACCCTGATACGCCGCTCCTGCGGCGGAAAGCGCCGCGCCTATACCGGCCGCAGCCGCTATCCTCGGCAGACGCACGTTCAGTGTAACGGTTTCTGCTGCGGATTCCCAAGTCCTCTCTATTATAAATGTGTTTAAAAAGGCATCGCGCAAAGCATCGGGCAATATACGAGACGCTTCCGAAATCAGATGAGACAGCAGTATTTTGACTAAATCGGCGGGATTTACGGGATAGCGACCGAGCATGAATGACACAAAAAAGACGAAAATCAACACAAGCGCGAGCGCCGCGAAACGCGCCCCATAACTCTTTTTATCCGGTTGCAATACTGTGTCGTTCACGTCGCTCATTCCTTCCGCTACGCCGCGTTTATACCCGTTTCAGCGTCGAATTCGCCAAAAGCGCGCGCGCTTCATCCTCCGTGAGCTCATAGCCCCAAAAGAGCGAGTAGAAGCGCTGTGTTTCCGCGATCATATCGACGTTGTAGAGCTCCGGGTAAAAGAGATTGCCGAGCCACAGCACGCCGAGAACGCGCTGCACGGAAGGAGGCCTGTCTAACCAGCTATAGGGCCCGAGCGGTATCTCATAGACCTCTTTCCTTTGTACAGCGCCGATGCCGGCCCATATGGGGTCGTCGAATATGTCGCTGTAACAGCTGTCGGGCGCTATTATCACGGCGTCGGGATCCCAGAGCATCACTTGCTCAATGGACACCTCGTCCCTGCCGCTGCCCGAAACCCGGTCAAGTACGGCCACGTTTTCAAGTCCCGCCACATCCAACGCCTCCGCGTGAACGGAACCAACGCCCGGCACTTCAAGGCCGTATTCGCCGTTGCCGAAAAGCACCCTTACCCTGTCGTCTTCGCTTATCCGCGCGCGCCGATCTTCGGCAAATGCGAGCGTTTCGCGTACATAACCCGAAAGCTCCGCCGCCCTTTCGGGAACACCAAGAGCCTCGCCCAGTGTGTCATACGCGTCGGCCATCGTATCAAGCGTCGCTTTGACAAATATGACGGGTATGCCGGTTTGCTCACTGATGCCGTCCATATCGGTCGCTATGCCGTCTTTTTCCTCACCCACGTCAATGATAACGTCAGGCGCCGCTTTTATGATCTCTTCGAAGTTCATCGTCGCGTTTTTGCCGTAGAATTGCCCGAACGCGGGGAGATCCCAATATTTTTCATTAATGTACTCTTTTTGATTTCGCGAAAACGGCGACGATAATCCGATGAGTTTATCCGGGCACAGGGTATACAGCATGATCTGCGCGTAGGCGCCGGACGGCGCCACCCTGTCGATAACGAGCGGAAGCTCGACTGTTCGGCCCGCCGAATCCGTAAATACGCGCGTTTCGCCGCCGGCTTCGGATGGGCCGGAAATTTCACCGGATTGCGCGGTTTCGGCGCAGCCCGCAGTTAGTACAGACGAGAGAGCTATTATTAAGGCCGTCAAAACAGTAATTAGTCGGTAACTGCTCAACCCCCACGTGAACAGTCTTGATTGAACATTTGAGCGGCAATATTTTGTATTGCGGTTATTCATAGCAGTCACTCCTTAGGCTCTGTGAAAAAATAAAATGCATAGATTGCGCAGGATTTTTTTCGTCGGGCAAGGCGGTGGGTTCCGTTGATACTCAATAGTATCAACGGGTTCTGCCAACGAAGCCTGACGGAAAAAAGACAAGCAGGATGTGTGTGTTATTTTTTCACAGTGCCTTACAGTCATTCCACAAATTCTATTCGTATGCAAGCGTATTCCCACATGCCGGATTCAGCTTCCGGTATCAATATGCGCAGCGGTCTTTCTGATTCCTGCAGAGGCTCGCGTCCGCTTGCCACCGAGAGCACTACCTCATAGTCGGTAAGGTATTCATCCCGCAGAACTACTCGGTATCCGTCGGACGCGATAAAGCGTATCCTGTTGAAGTCTGAAGCGTTTTTCCCGTAATCGGCCAGAAATGTGTTGAGCAGCGGGCCGACGGCCTTTACAGTTCCGGCCTTTGCGGTTTCACCCGTCGCCGAACGCGATACGCATTCGAGCGCCGCCAATTCTCCCGGCGTTACGGTGAAATCTTCGCTCGTCAGCCCCGAAATCTCTATGGGCGCGTCGCCGTACGCCGAAATATCAGCCTCGGGCGTACCGCCGCAGCCTGTGCAGACCGCCAGGAATATCACCGTGAAATACGTCAACGCGATCAGACGGAAAAAAGGCAACTCAAATGTTAATAATGTTTTCCGACATTTCCTAAACGCCGAAACGCGTATAATATTCATGTGCGCCGTTCCTTTCCCGTGGAGCGGTACACACGAACATCACACCGTCTCCCGTCGAATATACTCTTGAGTAGTTGAATCCGCGCTCTATTGTATCACATTTTTACGGATTTGTATGTTGCTTTAGCAACGTTTTAAACTTTTTTTTGTTTTTTTGGCGTTACGTTCAAAGAGTATATTTCGGCCCGGTACCCACTGCGTCTTGAGCAACATTTGTACCTTCGTTCGGCGTCTGCCCTTGAGCGGTAACCAAGCGCAAGGTTACAGTTCACAGGTATGTTGACGGAGCATGTAAATAGAGAATTGTTCATTCATTTTGTTGCGCTCCTATCCCCGTTTGCGCTTTATGCAAACGGAAGGAAGGAGCCATGCGAAAACTCCCCGGCCTATGGCCGGTCGGAGTTTACCGTCATTCCGGGCTTGTCCCGGAATCCAAAAACAGTAAGATGGATTCCGGGACAAGCCCGGAATGACGTTCGTTGGATTTTAACGATTTAATATTTTAGTTTGCAGCATACCTGTGAACTGTAACAACGCAAGATATTTTTTTAAAAGAAAACATTAAAACTATTGACAAAGTAATTGAGAAATGGGAAAATGTGAAGAGGCAAATAAGAACGCATTGACTTGGAGCTTCATCTACGTGTTCCGTAATTCGTGATATGCCAACAATGCAGTGTACTCTGAAATTATTTTTTGAAGGAGGTTTAATTTCGTGAATAAAGCAGAATTGATAGCATGTGTCTCAGAAAAAGCCGGTTTGACCAAGAAGGACGCTGAGGTCGCGGTGAACGCGATGATTTCCGGCATTGAGGCCGCATTGGTGAAAGGCGAAAAAGTTCAACTCATAGGATTCGGAACATTTGAGACGCGCGACAGAAAAGAAAGGCTTGGGAGAAATCCGAGAAATCCCAAACAAGAGATCAAAATAGCTGCGGCCAAGGCGCCCGTGTTTAAGGCGGGCAAGGCCCTTAAGGACGCCGTGAATAAATAAACTGCTCCGCAGCAAGCTGCGCGGGTACGCGTGCCCGGAGCTTGCGAACGGGTATTGAACCCGTTTGCGTAATAAACTCATTCGTCTTTGATTTGTTTTTTTGAACTGCGCTTTCGGCGCCGTCATTCTTGAACGGAGCCAAGCATGACAGAACTGTTCCTTATGAGGAACGGTTCTTTTCTTATGCGCGGATACACATATCGCGGTATGGAGTGGATTTTATGAGGATAGATAAATTTTTGAAGAACTCGCGCCTTATCAAGAGACGCGCGATAGCCAAGGAGGCATGCGACGGCGAGCGCGTGCTTATTAACGGGCGGACGGCTAAGCCCGGCGCCGAGGTCAGCGTCGGCGATACCGTTCACGTTCGCTTCGGCAACGGCGAAATAAAGGTCAAGGTGCTCGCTTTGACCGAGTCTACGCGTAAAGAGGACGCGGCGTCCATGTATGAGGTTATTATGTAGATGCCGGTGTTTGAGCAGTCTTGATTGAACATTTGAGCAGTAATGAGATTATTGTATAGACGTTAAAACGTTCGGGGGGGGGTATTGCTATTTAGGGGCCGGGCGTCCGCGCTCTCTGCGGACGCGTTTATTCCGTTGAACAGTATCTCGAAGAACAGATCCTCGGACTCGTCGGATTCGGGGAATCGGACGGGTATATCGAAAGAGACGGTCTTGCATGTGCGCAGGGTGAATAGATTGAACGCGCCTATCATGCAAGCCGCCATCGTGGCCGTATCGCCCTCGCGAAATTCGCCGCGCCCTATGCCCTCGTCAAGCAGACCGCAAAGCACGCGAAATTTAGAGGATATGATGTTTCGCGCAACGGATTTGATCATCTCGTTGGACGCCAATTCGGCGTTAAGCAGCAACAGCAGATTGAGCGGCATAGACCTCTCGCGCATAATATCGGTGAAAAAATCCATCTCCATGCGCATAAAACAGCGGATACGCGCCGCGCAGGAAGTATTTTTGTCCAGACGCTTTTCAAAGGAGAGATAAGGGCCGACTACCTTTGTTTGCAACAGCTCGTCAAACAGCCGCTCCTTGCTCTCAAAATATTCGTACAGCGTCGCTTTAGCGAGTCCGACGCGCGCGGCGATCCCCGACATCCTCGCGTTCATATAGCCGTTCGCGAGAAATTCATCGAAGGCTGCATTGAATATCTGCTCTTTTTTTCGCGCCCTGTCTTCCATATATCTCTATTCGGCTCGGATGAAACCGGCCGCCTCCAACAATTCGCGTTTGGCTTGGCGTTTCGCGGCGCGCTTATCCCTGTAACGCACGCTGCGGTCGTCAACTATCGTATAGATCACGGGTACTATGACGAGCGTGATGATCGTTGAGAACAGCAATCCGCCTATGACCGTAATGCCCATAGGCGCCTGAAGCTCCGCGCCGGAACCCAATCCGAGAGAAAGGGGCAGCAGGGCGAGACAGGTGGTTAAGCTTGTCATGATGATGGGCCTGAGCCTGAAGCGTCCCGCGTTGATTATGGCTTCTTCTCGCGTGTCGTAAACGGACTTGTTCTGATTTATAAAATCTATCAGCAGTATGGAGTTGTTAACTACGATGCCTGACAGCATTATAATACCGAGGAAGGCCACGAGGGACAGCGGCGTATTCGTTATAAACAGCGCCAAGAAAGCCCCTGTCAGCGCAAAGGGTATAGCGAGCATTATGATGACGGGCTGTATGAGCGACTCGAACTGCGAAGCGAGTATCATGAATATGATCAGCAGGGACAGCAGCAGCGCGTAGAACAGGCTCGTGAACGACTCCATCATCTCCTCCGTTTCGCCTCCCATGCTCCACGTATAACCCTCAGGCATAGCGTAGGCGTTAAGCGCGAGTTCTATGTCGCCGGATACGGACTGCAGGTCGCGTTCCGACACGCTTGAGGATATCGTGGCGATCCTGACCTGATCCTCGCGGTTTATCTGCGCAGGAGAGTTGTCGTATACCACGTCGGTCACCTGCGCCACCGTAACCGTCTGTCCCGTGGGCGCGGTCAGCTCGATCTGCATCATATTCTCGACGGACTCGCCGTATTCGCCGTTCAAGGACAGTACGACGTCGATTTCCTCGCCGTTCATTTTAAGCCTCGTGGCCGTCGTTCCGGAAAGCGCCGAACGCAGCGACTGCGCGATTTGATACGCCGTGAGACCGTATACGGCCGCGCTGCGGCGATCCGGATACACCTGTATTTCGGGATTGCCCTCCTCCATGCTGTTCTCGACGTTGATCGTGCCGGGTACGGAGCGGAGCAGCTCTTCAAAATCGCCCGAAATGCGCCTGAGCTCGTCGAGATCGTCGCCCCGCACGGATACGGAGATCGGACTGCCGCCCATGGACATGCTCATGGATGAGGTTTCCGTCACGGTCACCTGCGCGCCGACCACGCCCGAGAGGTCGTCGACTATCTGTTTCACGACGTCGGATGTGCTCCTGTCTCGCTCCCCCTTATCCGTGAGGTTCACGGTCAGGCTCGACGTGTTCGCGCCGCCCGTGCTCAAAAGACCGCCGCCGCCGATTTGCGTGGCGACGCTCGTGAGCTCGGGGATATTATTCATCGCGTAGGCTTCGATATCCGAGACGGTTCGGTTCGCGTCTCCGAGCGTCGTGCCGTAAGGCATTTCGACGTCGATCGTCAAACTGCCTTCGTCGCTCGTCGGCAGAAGCACGCCGCCGACCATTCCGATCAGCGTCGCCGACAGTATGAGCAGCGTGAGGGATACGGCGATAACGCTCTTCCTGTGCGACAGCGAGTAGCGCAGCAGTTGCGTGTAGCCCTCGGTCATTGCGCGGATACCCCGCTCGAACGCAGGCAGTATCGGCATCTTGCGGACGCGTCCTCGAAACAGGAACGTGTCGTTGACGTTTTCGATCTTCATGAGCCGTGAGCACAGCATCGGCACTATGGTCAGCGCCACAACGAGAGAGCATATCAGCGCGAATCCTATCGTATACGAGAATTCCTTGAATATCATGGACGATATGCCTTCCACGAACACGATGGGCAGGAATACCGCTATCTTCGTCATCGTGGCCGCGAATACGGGCATCGTGACCTCGCGCGCGCCGTCCATGGACGCCTCGGGGGCCGGCAGCCCCTCGCTTCGTCGTCTGTATATATTTTCCATTACGACGATGGAGTCGTCGACGAGCATGCCGACGCCGACGGCGAGTCCCGAAAGTGAGAGTATGTTCATCGTGATGCCGGCGAAATACATCAATATGAATGTGGCAATGATCGACGTTGGTATGGATATGGCTATGATCATCGTGGACGCCCAGTTGCGCAGGAATATGAAGCAGACGATGATGGCGAGCAGTACGCCCATGATCGCGGTTTCGGCCACGTTGTTGATCGAGCGGTTTATGAAGTCCGCCTGATCCATAGCGACGGAAAAGTTCAGATCGGGATGCGTTTCGGAGAGTCGGTCGAGCACCTCGTGAATCTCTCTCGAAACGACGACGGTGTTGGAAATGGTCTGCTTTGTGACGTTGATGCCGATGGCGGGTACTCCGTCTATGCGGCCTATGGAACTTATTTCCTTTTCACGCTCCTCTATGGCGCCCAGATCTCCGAGATAGATCACGTCGCGCGTCGGCAGAGCGATCGGAAGCGCCGACAGCTCGTCAACGGAGGAAAATTCGCCCATGGTGCGCACGATGAGCTTGCGCTCGCCGCGCGTCACGTCGCCGCTCGGCATCGTGATATTCTCGGCGGCCAAAACCTGGCTGATCTGCGCGAGCGTGAGCCTGTATCCGGCCAAGCGCTCCTGATTGATCTCTATGCTGATCTCGTTCTCACGGCCTCCGAATGTGCTGGCCGAGGCCACGCCCTCCGTGCGCTCGATGGCGGGCAGCACCTCGTCGTCCACGAGCTGCTGAAGCTCGGCGAGCGGCAGATCGCTCGACGCGTAGATCATGGAAACAGGCATCATATCCGGGTTCATGGCGATGATCATGGGCGCCGTCGCGTCCTCGGGCAGATATCCGCCGATCAGGTCGACGGCCTCCCTCAGATCCAGACAGGCGAAATTCATATCCGTACCGGCCTCGAATTGAACTATGATTACGGACATGTTGTCCATGGACATGGACGAGAGCGTGCTCAGGTTTTCAACCGTCGCCACCTGCTGTTCGATGGGGCGCGTGAGCATCGTTTCGACCTCTGTCGGCGCGGCGTTCGGGTATTGCACCACGACTATGGCGATAGGCAGTTCAAGCTTGGGGAAAAGGTCTATGGACAGTCTTGAGAAAGAAATGGCGCCGAGCACTACTATGATCAGCATGAGCATGATCGTGGTGACGGGACGTTTTACAGCTATTTTTGAAAAACTCATAACAAGCCGGCCTTTCTGTTCATTTTTGTTACATTATTCGACGATGTTTACTTTAGAAGAAGCGTTCAAATAAGACTGCCCCTCCATGACGACGCGGTCGCCCGCGCTCAGGCCGCTCTTGATTTCTATGATCTCGCCGTTGTCGACGCCCGTGACCACCTCGTTCTGAACGACGGCGTTCGCGTCGTCCAGTGTGATCACCATCTGGCGCCCCGAGTGTATGAACACGGCCTTTGAGGGCACGGCGAGCGCCCCCTCGGTTTTGTCGGCCGAGATGATAACCTCGGCGAACATGCCGGGCTTCACAGCATCTCCGGGCTCGTCGAGCGTGATAACCATGGGATATGTGAGCGAGCCTACGGCCGGCGCGGGGGCGAGGGCCGTTACTGTCCCCACAAACGAGTCGGTCTCCGAGACCGATTTCACCCTTATTTCGACCGTGTCGCCGACCTTGACCTTGTTGATCATATTCTCGGAAAGGCCGGTATTGATTTCGAGCTCGTCCGTGTTTGATATGGTGACGGCGGGCGAAGCCTGCGAGGCCAAGCCGCCGACACTCACGTTCACGGATGTGATATATCCGTCTATGGGCGTCGTGACGGTGGCGTTGCCGATCGCGTCGGAGGCTGCCGCGTACGCTTCGCGCGCCATATTGTAACCGGTCTGCACCTGTTCGTATTGCTGCAGTGAGACGGCGCCCTCATTGTACAGGACGGTCATTCTTTCCAAGTTCACGGAGGCGTCATCATACGCTATCTTCGCTTGATTGACAGAGGTCGCCATCTGGGATCTGTCCAGTTCAAACAGCCTGTCGCCCTTTGAAACCCTCTTGCCGAGCTCCGCGTATACGCGCGTGACCTCGCCGGCGATCTTGGGAATGACGATAGCTTCTTCCTTGGCTTCCAAGCGCCCCGTCAGTATTGAATTGCTGTTGATGTCCGTAATGACGGCGGTCGCGACGCGGACGTTGACGGCGGCTTCCTCAGCCGCTTCATGCGGAGTAAGTCTGTCCGATACGATGCGAAACGCCGCTATGGCGAGCAGGATTATCACGAAAGCAACGATGATCCATTTCAAAGCCCTGCCTGCGCGCCGTCGCGCCGGCTTCTGTATTTCCGTCATCAAAGCGTCGCCGGTGTTTTCATTTGTGCTCATTGTTCATTGCCTTTCTACGTAATGTATGGTATTATAACTTCGCTACTAAGTGTTCCCCGCTTCGTTGAAACGCACAGATGTAAGAAAAATTTCTACACTCGAAATTTTTCTGCTGATGCGTTATTGTATACCACGGCACAGCGACTGCCGTGGGTTGTGCCCGGTTGCGATATCGGCTGAATTTCACGCCGACCCGCCGGTCGGTCATGTATAAGTTTATAACCGGCGCCGATGGATGTCAAGTAAAATTTGCATAAAAAGACAAACTGATGAATGTATTATCGAAAAAAAATTGCGTAACAGTTTTGAATATGTTGCTTGCCGCTTACCCCGACGCGGGTTGCGCGTTGATCCATGAAAATATATTCGAACTGATCGTCAAGGTGGTGCTGTCGGCGCAGACGACGGACAAGAGCGTCAACGCCGTGTCTCCCGAACTCTTCGGACGCTATCCCGACGCGATATCCCTCGCCGCGGCCGACGAGGAGGATTTGCAGCGCATCCTGAAACGTCTCGGGATGTACAGGACGAAGGCTAAGAACATAAAAGCTCTCGCCGCCGTGCTCGCGTCCGATTACGGAGGCGTCGCGCCGTGTGATTATGACGCGCTTACAGCTCTCCCGGGCGTCGGACGCAAGACCGCCAACGTCGTTTTGGCCGTAGGTTTCGGGCAGCAGCGCATCGCCGTGGATACCCATGTGTTTCGCGTCGCCAACCGTATAGGACTTTGCGATGAAAAGGATGTACTTAAAACGGAAATGGCGCTTATGAAGAAGTTGCCCAAGACCCGTTTGACGGAGGCGCATCATAGTCTCATATTCCATGGGCGCGGGTGCTGCCGGGCGCGGCGCTCGTCCTGCGAGATATGCGTTATAAGCGGTTACTGCATCTACGCGGCCCGTTCCGCGCCGCAAAAAGGGTGAATTTGTGAGCGTATCGGTTGTTTTCAGCAAGGTCGCCGGCGTATTCGTCATGGCGCTTATCGGATTTATCGCGAACAGGGTGGGTTGGCTGCCGTCCGAATCCGGCAAATATCTCTCGAAAATCGTCGTCAATATAGCCGCTCCCTGTGCCGTACTCTATTCATTGAGCACTCAAAAAATGGAGAGCGGCGGCGTCGGCTTCGTGTTGGAGATCATTGCTTTATCGTTCGGCATGTTCCTTTTCTCATGGCTTTGTTCGCTGCCCGCAGTCGCGCTGCTTCGCGTGAATAAGGAGGATAAGGGCGTTTATCACAGCTTTATTATCTTTCCAAACAACGGTTTCATGGGTTTCCCCGTCATATTGGCCGTATTCGGCGCGACGGGCCTGTTTTATATAGTTCTTTCGAATATGGCTACAGTCGTCCTTCAATATACGCTGTGCGTCGCCATGATCAAGAATGACGCGATCACCGGCTCACGGTGCAAGCCGCCCAAGGAACCGCTGTCAAGCCGTTTGAAGTCCGTGTTTGATGTTCCGCTCGACGCGGCGCTTATAAGTCTCGCGATATTTTTGTTACAGCTGCCCGTGCATGAGGGCCTGCAGAATGTACTTTCTTCCGTCGGCAGCATGATGGCGCCTTTGTCCATGATCATAATCGGTATACAGCTTGCTCAGAGCAGTTTTTTTGATGTGGCCCTGAATCCGCGGCTTATTGTTGTGGCGGTACTGCGGCTTGTGATTATGCCGTTCCTTATATTTCTTGTAATGGAACCGTTTAATATAGATTCGCTCGTGCGCTGTGTGATAATACTTTCGTTTGCTATGCCCTGCGCGGCGCTTCCTGTGGTTTTTGCTCAGGAATACGGCGCAAACGCGAAACTTGCGGCTGAAGGTACGTTTTTAAGTACAGTATTTTCTATGATCAGCTTGCCAATTGCTTGTATACTTTTGACATTGCGTGTATTATAATAATAACGAGACTTAAATGTCTCCCGCCTCTCATAGACAGCGGGTACGATTTCCGCTCTTTTTGACGGAAAGTGAGGGAATGTGATGCCATCTCCGCCTGACAGGATAGCGTTCACGGTTTTAGGCATAGATATAATGTGGTACGGTATAATTGTCACATTGGCCATAGCCACAGGCGTATTCGTCGTTTGTTTTCGCGCGTGGAAGCACGACCATGCGCCCGATACAATCATCAATTTCATGCTGTTTTGCGTGCCGGCAGGTTTGATCGGCGCGAGACTGTATTACGTGCTGTTCAATTTGAGCGATTTCAAGGACGACCCGATGCAGATATTCAATACGAGGGCGGGAGGGCTCGCTATACACGGCGCGCTGCTGCTCGGTCTTCTGACGGCCATGATATTGTTTAAGGTTTGGAATATTCGCGCTATGGACAGTCTTGATTTGGCGGCGCCGGGATTTGCCGTAGCGCAAGCCATTGGCCGTTGGGGAAATTATTTCAATCAGGAGGCCCACGGAGGGCCGACGGATTTACCTTGGGGCATCGTGATAGACGGGCAAACAGTGCATCCGACGTTTCTGTACGAATCGCTTTGGTGTTTCCTGCTGTTTTTGATTTTGATCCGCGTTGACAATCACAGGCGCTTTGAAGGGCAGGCGTTCCTGCTTTATTGCGTATTGTATTCATTGGAGCGATTCTTTGTTGAAGGTCTGCGCACGGACAGTCTGATGCTGTTCGATACATTCCGGCAGGCGCAGGTGCTGAGCGCCGCAGTGTTCGTTATATGCGGCATAGCATATATACATTTACGCCGCAAAGAAAAATACCGCGGCAGGCTGTTCTATTGATTTATTGAGAGAGTGATCATATGAAGTTGGGCATAGTTGGGCTTCCCAATGTCGGGAAGAGCACGCTTTTCAACGCTATCACGAAGGCCGGAGCGGATGCGGCAAATTATCCGTTCTGTACCATAGAACCCAATATCGGCGTCGTCGCCGTGCCTGACGAACGGCTCAAAGTTCTGCACGATATGTATAACTCGAAAAAAACGGTATACACGACTATAGAGTTTTATGATATCGCGGGCTTGGTCAGAGGCGCGTCAAAGGGCGAAGGTCTCGGCAACAAATTCCTTGGGCACATACGGGAAGTGGAAGCCGTCGTTCATGTGGTTCGCTGCTTTGACGACGCCAACGTCGTTCACGTTGACGGGCGGCTTGATCCTCTGTCCGATATCGAAACGATCAATCTGGAATTGATTCTTGCCGATATCGAGATGTTGGAACGGCGTATGCAAAAGTCTCAGAAGATGCTGAAGGGCGACAAATCCCTGCAGACGGAGCTTGATATTCTCAAGAGACTTTCCAAGACGCTCGGAGACGGGAAACCGGCGCGAACGGCGGAGCTTTCGGATGATGAGCGAGAATTCACGAAGGGCTTGGGTTTGCTTTCTTTCAAACCCGTTATATACGCGGCCAATGTTTCGGAGAGCGAGGCGGGCGGCGCCGCCGGCAATGCCGCAGTGGAGCGCGTCAAGGCGTTCGCCGAGTCAGAAGGTTCGGTTGTCGTCGCCCTGTGCGCCAAATTGGAGGCTGAACTTGCGGATTTGGACGAGCCGGAAAAAAGACTCTTTTTTGAGGAACTTGGCATTAGGGAATCCGGACTTGACCAATTGGTGCGAAGCTCATACCGGCTGCTTGATCTGATATCTTTCCTGACGGCGGGAGAACCCGAGGTGCGCGCGTGGACGATTCGCCGCGGCGCCAAAGCGCCGCAGGCCGCCGGACGC
The DNA here is from genome assembly GCA_031266025.1 of Eubacteriales Family XIII. Incertae Sedis bacterium. GTDB lineage: Bacteria > Bacillota > Clostridia > Peptostreptococcales > Anaerovoracaceae > JAITLA01. The sequence goes on along the minus strand of JAISBV010000090.1, from coordinate 20,828 downwards.
ATTCATACGGATTTCGAGAGGGGATTTATTCGCGCCGAAACCATAGCGTATGACAAATTGGTCGAATGCGGAGGCAACCAGGCTCTCGCGCGTGAAAAAGGCCTTATTCGCTCCGAAGGTAAGGAGTATATTGTAAAAGACGGAGACGTGATCCATTTTTTATTCAATGTATAGAGAACTGTTTGATCGGTCGGTTGAACAGTTTTGATTATTATGTGAACTGTAAGAGAAGTAGTGGTAATTAATATGAAAAAATCATCGGTTCGGCCGGTTGTTATCTTTTTCACAATCGCGGTTCTCATAATCGCGCAGACGCCCGCAATATTCGGACTCAATTTTGAGCGGCAATTTTCATACTTTCCGGATGAGTCTATAAGTGTGAGCGTCGACGGTTCGCGTTTTTCCGTGAAAAATTTGCCCGCGAGCCCGGATTTCGATTACGGTTGCATAGAATTTTTCAACACGAACGGCAAGAGCGCAGGTGAGGAATGGCTGAGCCGCGCGAGCGACGACAGCATGAGCGTCGACACGGCAAGATTTTCGAACGGACAGTATACGGTAGCCTTTTATCATTCCGCGGAACGTTGGTCGACGTACAAGAGCTATTTCTTTGACAGCGATGTGCAAATCCGCATACAAGACGGCGAAATATTTGTGAACACGCCTATTATGTACGAGCGCAATGAGGGATTTCGCGAAGCCGGGCGCAAGGATATAGCGGCGCTTTCGGCGTTTCTTGGGCCCACTTACCGCGTAGAGAGCGACGATCCCGTTATCCTCTCGCTTGCGGGCAGGCTTACGGAAGGCGTTGAGGACGATTATGAGAAAGCGAGGATAATCCACGACTGGGTAGCCGGAAATATTTGGTATGACAATGACGCGGTGCGGACGGGACGTCATGACGACAATACGGCGCTCGGCACGCTCAGACTCGGACACGCCGTGTGCGAAGGTTATGCGAGACTGACTGCGGCCTTGCTGCGCGCGGCTCATATACCCGCAAAATTCGTATACGGCTACGCGCTCGGCATAAACGGCAATGAATGGCCGTCCAAGGATCTTAACATACACGATTCCAATCACGCGTGGAATGAGGCCTTTATAGGCGGCAGATGGGTCATCATAGACACGACGTGGGACAGCGCCAATTTTTATGAGTACGGGCGCAAAACGGAAAACGGCGGCCTGTCGGGTTGGCGCTATTTCGACGCCGCGCCCGAGGCTTTTTCGGCGAATCACGCTACGACGGATCCGGAATGGGAGCTTTGGTGGCTGCCCGCCGCCGTCCCCGCAGCGGCAAATCCGTTTGTCGGGGGCGTATCGGTAGACGGCGCCATCGCGCAACCTTCGGCATATAACATAGGCGGAAGCAATTATTTCAAGTTGCGCGACTTAGCGGCGATGTTCAAAGACAGCGACCTTGGTTTCAGCGTCGGATGGAACGCGGCGAGCAAAACCGTTTCGATAATTACGGACGGCGAGTATACGCCTGACGGCACGGAACTCAGCGGCAGCCCCGAGCGCGGCGGTATGGCGGCGCTGCCCGACTCGGTGGTTACTGTAGACGGGACGGCTGTTTATATGGATGTACGCAACATAGGCGGAAGCAATTACTTCAAGTTGCGAGATATAGGGGAGACGATAGGCTTTTCCGTTGATTACGACGCGAGCGCGAACGCAATACTGATAGATACGGGCGCTGCCGATGCGATGACGTCAGAACCGGAACTTGTCGGGCATTGATTCGCATTCCCGCAAAAGGGCTTCGGAAACAAGTATTTCGCCTAAATTCGACGTGTCTCTGATTCTCACCATCCTGATATTGTCGATATCCGTTTTCGCGGCGGTCTGTATGGCCGCGTGAACAGCTTCGGCTTCGGTTTCAAGCATTATTGGGATTTTGGCGGCTTCGGGTGTGCCTGACGCAATGCAATTTGCGTAAGTTGAGAAAAAGTCGATTTGCGCGTAGACTTCTTTTGTGGTGAAATCGGCCATGCCGATACCGGTTGCGTTGCGGTGTGCGCCCGGAGATAAACTCAGCGCTACGATTCTCTTTATGCGCGGGCCGTCGAATCCGGGAATGAGACCGGTCGGCGTCTTGCCTGTAATATTCGGATCCATGCCCGCCCCCGTGATATCTTTTCCGATCTGCTCCACGATCAAAACATCTATTGCGGCAAAATGCAGCTTGGGCAAGAGACTTTTGCTCAATGACAGAAGCCCCGGCTCCTTGTCCAAAATCGCGTCGCCCGGAATGGCGTGTATGCTGTGCACGCGCTTGTGAGCGTTTTCTATGACGGCTATGCCGAACGCAATGAAGCGTTCTCGGATTACTGTCTTTGCCGCTCTCGGAATCAAGTCCGGAAAAGAAGAAAATCCTTCCCTGTGAAGACGGGCGCAACCGTTATGCTTGCCGAGACCAATAGTAAGCATTTTGCACAGCCCGCTCTCAATAGGCGCCGAAAAATCCGTATGGGGTTTTACGCGCGCGACGGGCACAATGGCATCCGCGCGCGCGGCCAAAGCGTCCATATGGATAGGTATGCCGTCGTCGGTTTGCCCTATGACGACGGTTTCCATGGAGCTTAAAACGGGCGCGCCCACAAACTGTTCGGTGACCCCGTAGTCTTCGAGGATTTTTTTTTGCATTTCGGCGTCGCCGCCGCCGTGGCTGCCCATAGCCGGCGTCAGAAACGGTTCCGCTCCGAGCGATTTCAGATTTATAACGACCGCGCGCACTATTTCCTTGAGCGATGTGATGCCGCGGCTTCCTACCGCTATCGCGACAGAGACGCCGGGACGTACGCGGCGGCGAATATCTTCGTCCGCAAAACATGCCGCTACGGCTTCGTCCGCATCGTGTATATGCTCGTCGGCGAATATTTGCTTTACCGCGTACATCTTCGGAATCTTCCGCCCGGCAGCTTCTTCAGGCAAGATCGGCATGTAAACCCACCTTTCCTAATTTGTAACTACAACTGAGCAGTAACTTTAATTTTCTGCGGCAAGCAGCGCGGCGCCAAGCGCGCCGCCGTATTCCGCGTGATTCGGAACGATGAAATCTATACCTGAACGCGTTTTCAAGCCGCTTACGACGGCGGCGTTTTTCGCCACGCCTCCGATCAACACGACGCCTTCTTTGGGCGGCGCGGTCTTATCGTGCAGTATGGCGTTCAACCTGACGACAACCGCTTCGATGATTGCGCAGGCCACATCTTCCCTGCCGGTATTTTGATTCAAAAGCTCAAGTGCGTCAAGTTCCGCAAAAACAATACAGCCGTCGTTGACGGTGACGCCGCCGGCCGGATTATGCGCGCACGCGCCGATGTCGTCCAATGTCATTTCGAGACGCATTGACATATATCGGAGCAGTGTTCCGAGCCCCGCCGAGCATTTTTGATTAAAAGCCGGTTGAGACGTCCCGTTTTTTTCGGATAACGGTATTACGCGAACCTGATCCGCTCCTATATCCATGACAGAAACGGCCTTGGGATATATGCGCAGGGCCGCTTTGGCGTCCGCAATCGGCTCGGTGACGCAGAAGTCCGCGAATGTCACATCCTTCCTGCCCCGGCCCGTCGCCACTGTCTTGCTCACATCGGAAGCCGAAAGTTCCGCGCTTTTCAAAACGTCGTTCCAAAGGGCTTTTGCCGCCGCGCTCCTGCCGGCCCCTCCGGAACGCCCGCAAGCGCGGGCCGATATTTGATCATCCTTCAGAAGCAGAACCTTAATATTCTCCAAACCCACGTCTATGCCGCATGTGATCATATTTGCCTCCATTTGCTAATCAAGCATCCTCAAACCTTGGTTTTCCATCCACATATCCAACTGATCAAGAAAATGATGTTCGTCCATATCGGTGCGGTCTCCGGGTTGCGAGCCCTCGTAATGCAGTGTATTCACACCGATTTCATTCAGGCGCAGGGCTTGCTCTTTTCTTGTAAGCGTGCATCCGACGCCGCCGCGCCACAGGGGCATTATCGCGCCGTTCACATGGAAGCCTTTTGCAAAATCCGTAATTGCCGTAACACGGAAATATTCGTCCGCCTTAAAGCCGCAGGGAATTCTCGCCTGCAGCATCGTGGCGCGAAGAGCGTCCTCCCTTGTCCTTATGGATCTGTCTTTTGGAAGACGCGGCTCGTCTGTGGGGCCGAGACGTCCGTCTTCTTTTAATTCGAGCGTACCGGCCATCATATGCGTATACTGAGACCCTATACATACGGCGCCGTACTTCTCCATATAACGGTAATATTTCAGATAATGCCAAGGCGACGGATGCGCTTCCATCCAACGGTATCTCTCCGTTCCCACCGCCGCGATCTTATTGTCAACCCGCCATTTGATTTCATCCCTTAGGGATCTCCAGAAATCAAGCGTTTCTTCGGGATCTACTTTTGTCAGCATTCCCACTGTGTAAAACGAGTTGAGATCCTTTTGTCCGATAGGACTTGGGATATTTGTCATCAGTTGCGTGATCTCACGGGCGTATATTTCGATTTGCGGCCTGAGACCTATGGCCGCAATCAATTTTTCATCGTCGAATTCGCGCCCGAAAACCCTTTCTATCTCGTTGATCACATGAAGCGTGCAATAGACTTTGTGCTCGATCATCGCTTTTTCGCGTTCGGGATCTCGCGGCCCAAGGTACATGGTAAAGTCAGAACCCCAACGGGGTATGGGCGACAGATCCATGCACTGTTGACCGCGCTTCGTGTGCTGATCGCACGGATCCGGGAAGGGAACCGACATCTCGCGCATCGGAAATTCACTTCCGTCCGACTGCCGGCCGAGAAACATAGATCCCCAACAGTTATTTACATATCCGCACAGCTCGCGGCCCCAACCTCGTATTTCCGCCGCCATTCGGCATTTGCGGCTGAATTCGTCGCTTTTGTTCGCCAACATCGCGCCCACGGGGTTGTCCTCTATAATGTTAAGTCCTGTAAATCCTACCGACCAATCCAATCGCCCGGCATTGCCGTGAGCCAGTAAGGCGTTTTCGGACGCCGCCGATTCGTCTATGGATTTCTGCCATTTTGCCCTTAATTCTTTGGCTCTTTCCCATATTTCCAATGGGCGTGTTTCCCATATCTGATTGTTCAAGTTCATACCTCCGTATTATACTTGCATAATATCTCTTATGGTTACTACTCAAAGGTAGGCCACTTGCAAAGATATTAAGGTTGATTAAGCCTCGGTACGGTCATTCCGGGCTTGTCCCGGAATCCAAAAATACTCTATGGATTCTGGGATAAACCCAGAATGACGGAAAAAGTATCAGGCCCGGCATACCTCTGAGTAGTTACCTCTTATGAATTGCTCCAACCCGATAAGCGCGTTATTCCGGGTTCGATCATGCCGATAAGCGCGGCGATACGCTGCCGGGTTTCCTCATACGGGAGCGTAGAGTCGCGTTCAAAAGTATGATATGGGATATTTCGTTCACGCAGGAGTTTCCAAACCATGTACATATCCGTTCCGTGAGGGTGACAGTATATCTGCTTTGCGATTATGGCGCCGTCCGCTTGAAAATCCTCATACAGCCTGTAGATATGATCGGGGCGCCGTCTCCATACGCTGTCCTTCAGCGCGCTGTGCGGCCGCCCCAAGCAGCGCAGCGACAGCGCCATAAGCCGATCTTTCTGAGGTATGGTTTCATTCCATATATAAGAGCTTCCGTTATCCAGTTCGTCGATGACGATATTCGCGCCCAAAGACTCGACAAGCTTTTCGAGCGCGACGTCATACGTCTCGCTGCCGATCAGCATCAGGCGCACCCCGTCCGAAAGTGGTTTTCGGGTTTCCAACTCCGGTATAAATGCCTTCAGCATTTCATTCATCTCGGACTTGTCCATGATCTGACTCGTCAGAACCAATTCCATAGCCTCTGAACCCGAAATAACAGAGTGATCGGCCCTGCGCAATTCGTATATGCGTCTGAGTAAGCGTCTGTTCTCATTATATACGTCAATAGCGCGATCCAGATCGTCGTTGCTTATTTCACGGCCCGTCCACTCTTCCATGCGGCATTTGAATATGTCCAATTCCGAACGCAATACGTCTTTAGACGTCCGTCCGTCCGGGTAATCCGGCATAAACAGATAATATCCGTACAATTCGGGTTTGCTGTTGAGTGTGGTCTGAAAGGCGTTGTACAGCCATTGGCAGCCTTCGGTATTCACCAATCCGTCAACGTAAGCGTAATCCCCGTTAATAAACTGCCGCAGCATGTCTCGCGTACAATAACAATTGCCGTACATCTGCCGATCCGTGACGTCGTCGGCAGCGTGCCTTGACATAATACGCACGGGCAGTATATTCGCCGCATAGGCGATTTCTTCGGGCATATACGGTTCATAATAACCGAGAACCCTGCCGCCGGAGCGCTTTTTCCAATTCTCGGCATACGTGTGGAAATTCTCTAATATGCTTCTAAATCTTTCCATTTTGCCTCCCTCAATCAGGCTAAAAGCGCGGCGCCTATAGCTCCCGCCAATTGCGGATCATACTCGCTCGTGAGCGCTGTTTTATAAAGTTCCCGTTCAAGCCGTTTCGTAATACCGATATTCTTTGCAAGCCCGCCCGTAAAGGCCAATTCGCCGTAGACTGTAAAATCACCCGGGTCAAGCGGCTGAAGTTTCCCTATCGTACCCAATATTCGCCATGATACGGCGAATATATAAGAAGCCAACACGTCGTTTTCACTGTAATGTTCTTCCTTGAAACCTTGAGTGAACAGACCCACCGTCTCGGGATTGGCGAAGGAATAACAGGTAGTGCTGACCGGTTCGGGATCTTTTTCCGCCATTAGCGATTTTTCTCCGATTTCTGTGATTGGGATTTGCAGGATGTCGGCCATCAATTCTATGTTGCGGCCCATACCCGTCGCGCATTTGTCGTTAAATGTGAAATCGCGCACCCTGTCCCAGTCGTACAGACGTATGGCCTTTGTGGTCTGTCCGCCCAAATCCACAACCGTCGTTACGTTCGGCCCGAACATAAATCGCGCGCCTTTGGCGACGCACCGAACTTCGTCGAGTGCTTTTGACGCGTATGAGACATTCCCGGCGCCGAAACCGGTCGCGGCAATGCTTTCGATATCGTTTAAGCTCATTCCGGCCGGTTCCAAAATCCGCGACATAACGCAGTCCGCCGCCGCTTTGAAGTCGTACCCGGTAGAAATGTTGGCGGAGCCGTAAAGCGCTCCGTCGCAAAAAACGGCCGCCTGCGAGCCCGTTGTGCCTATATCAACGCCCGCAACAATCTTTTTTGCCTTCCTCCAATCGACATCTTCCGACAACCGGTCGGATTCAGGCCACTTCCAATACTCCTGTGCCATTGCAATTGCCTCCTCAACAGATTATTCCTCAAAACTCACTCCAAATCCGGCAGATGCTCAATGATATTTTGGGCGGCAATCAAGCTTACTTGATTGACGGCCTCAAACGAGTACATACCCATGTGCGGCGTGATGATCACCCTGTCAAACCGCAATAACGGCTCGCAGGCACGGACGGGCTCGTTTTCAAGCACGTCGAGCGCGGCGCCGCCTATCCGGCCTTCACGCAGCGCTTCGCACAGATCGTTTTCGTTTATTACCCCGCCGCGCGACGTGTTTACAATCAGACAAAGAGGTTTCATCATACGGAATTCATCGGCCGCAATCAAATCCCGCGTCGAATCGTTCAAAGGAACATGCACAGATACGACGTCGGCGTTCCTCAATGCGTCCTCAATACTTGTCAATTCCGCAAAACCCAAGAATTCTTCGGGGATTTCTGTTATATACGGATCGTAAACGAGTACGCGCATCGAGAAGCCCGCGGCCCTGCGCGCCACGTTTTGCGCGATTCGGCCAAAACCGATCAATGACAATGTCTTCGCGTATACGTCCGCGCCGATAAAGTATTTCCATTCATGCGCGCGTACATTTCGCTCCGCTGCGGATATACCGCGCGACAGATCGAGAATAAGCCCGAATGTAAGATCAGCGACAGCGTTCGCGTTTACGGCGGGAACGTTTGTCACTGTTATGCCGAGACGTTTCATAAGAGGTAAATCAATATTGTCGAGACCCGCACCGTGCTTGCTGACGATCTTGAGAGTCTTTGCGCCCGTTACCGCTTCTTTCGACAACTTGTGCGAACCTATGATCAAGCCCGCGCAATCCGAAAGCAAGGCTCGGAATCGCATTTCGTCAAATGCTTCGTTATAGAAAACCGTTTCGCATCCCGCGGCGTGAAGCATCTCAAGAGGCTCTTCGCTGACATGACCGAAGGATTTCGATGTAATCAGTATTTTTTTCACTTTTCACCGCCGCCGCTGCTTATGATGCGCAATATGCCGTTTACATTCGCCGCCACGCGTTCTCTGCTGATGTTAAGCGGTTTTGGCAGCTTGGGAGCAAAATACGCAAAAGCGATGTTGTACGTTTCCATAATCGCATCGTCTCCGTAAATGCATATGTTCGCCGTATTTTGCCACTTTTCTCTGAGCGCGGCCGTGATCGACTGAACGGTGGCGCCGACGACTGTCGCGCTGAGCATGGCGCGTCTCTTGAAATTATCGGCCACTTCGAATATCTTCATTGCATGGATGATATAAATTGCCCTTGCAAGCCCGTATTTGTCCAGAAAACGGCAGGCAAGGCGTACGGCGTCCGGGGATACGCCGGAATATCGGTCTTTGCCGCCGGTTTCGACGCCGCCGTGCAGGACGGTGGCTTGTGTTAACGCGTGAAATATCTCGCCCGAAAACGTGGACAGTATATCCATGATCGCGTCGTTTTCCATGAGCAGACTGTGGGTATGGGAACCCGGTATGATGATCAAGTACCTTGAGTCTTTCCAATGCGGCGGCAACAGTCCGCATATCCCCATTGCTTCGGTTTCTTCACCGCGCAGGTTGTTGAGCTCGGCCACATTTTCGATTGTTATGGGCCCGTCCGCGGTCTTTGCGCCCGGAACCAATGAGACTCCTTGCGGAAATATCCCGTCAATAGGGCAGCGAACCATGGATATGCGCAGCTTCTCAGCGTCCAAAGGGGTCGTTAAATGAGGAACTTCCATAAGACCGAAGGGGCTTGTGATCATGCCGGACGCGTAGACGTCCTTAAGCTCGCTCGCATCGTATCCGCTTTTTTGCAGCAATTCCGCGTAAAGCCGCGACAGCGCGGCCAGCAGCACAGCGTTGTTTCCGGCAAGCGAGACGTCTTTGGATCCTGTATTTTCCGATACACGAGCCTCAATTTGAGCGTCTTTCAGCAAATATCCGCGCGTGTTGCTTGTGCCGAAATCAAAATAAACGTCGTACATTGGCGCAACCTCCGGTTCGGTATGTCGAATCGCGGCGCTTATGAGAGCCGCAGCCGCGCGAAAGCGTCGTCCATAAGTTCTTTCGCCTTGCGCACCTTGCCCTTATCGCGTTCTAAGTCCACATGCAAAGGCGCGCGCATGCCCGCCGAATCAAAACCTCTCGCCGCGAGACATATATGCGAAGAAACCAAGCTGTTTCCGAATTTCAATCCGGGCGACAGTCCGGAGATTATATCGTAGATACGATGCGCTTCAACCGTGTCTTTGAATGACGCGTCATAGAGAGCGACGACCGGTTCCGGCGCGTAATTGCACATGCCGGCTATCATGGCGCATGCGCCCAATCGCCGGAATTCAATCCATTTTGATACCGTACCGGGTATGTATTGAAAATCGCTCGAATCCGTTTCGCAAAAGCGTTTCGCCAATTCGGTATCTACGGAGCTGTCCTTTAATCCCTTGACGCCGGCCGCTCTGAGTTGTTCAATAATGTTAACGGAAAGAGCCCGGCCCGTCAGATCGGGATTGTTGTAAGCGTATAAGTCGATATCCGCCGACTCAAGAAGAGTCATATAATACCGTTTTATATCGTCCTCGCTGTATTTGTAGATGAGAGGGCTGATCGCGCTTGCCGCTTTTATTCCTATTTCGGAGGCGCGTCTTGTAAGGAATACCGCGGAAGCCGTGTCGATGCAGCCTGTGTGCGCAATGACGAAGGCGTTGCGGACGTTCTTTGTCAGATCATACGCCGTTTCGTATATTTTGACGCGTTCCTCAAGCGTAAGCAGATATCCGGATCCGTATGTTCCCGTGACAAACAGACCGCGAACGCCTTTGGAAACAGCCCATTTCATATGCGCCCTGCATTTCTCGTAATCGACGCCGCCGTCGGCGTTGAAAAAAACTATTGCCGGTATTATAACACCGTTTATCATGTCGTCCTCCGTCATCGTCCGAGCCAACCGCCGTCGACGGGTATGATGACGCCGTTGACATAATCGGACGCGTTGCTTGCCAGAAACAAAGCGGCGCCGGCTATATCGACGGGGCGCCCCCACCGCCCGGCGGGTATACGGTCAAGTATTTGTTTGCTGCGCGCGGGATCCGCGATCAGCGCCGTATTCAGCTCCGTGTCGCAATATCCCGGCGCAATGCAGTTCACGTTGACGCCGCGGCTCGACCACTCGTTGGACAGACTCTTTGTGAATTGCATCACGGCGCCCTTGCTCGCGGCGTAGGCCGGCACGGTCAGTCCGCCTTGAAAACTCAGCATTGACGCTATGTTTATAATCTTGCCGTAAGATTTTTTGAGCATAATGCTTCCTATCTTTTGGCAAAGAAAAAAAACATTGTTGCAATTCACGTTCATGACGTAATCCCAATCGGAACGCGGAAATTCGGTGCAGGAATGACGGATTTGCGCTCCGGCGTTATTGCAAAGAATATCTATCGTTCCGCATTCGCGAACTATACCGTCAACCATGGCGTCAAGCCCGGCGCCGTCGGAAAGGTCATATTCTACTGACAGGCAGCGCGTACCCGCAGTTTCCACTTCGGCAATGGTTTCCGTGGGTTTTGTTCGCGTGACCGTAACGATGTTCGCGCCCTCTTCGGCGAGACGTATCGCTATAGCTTTGCCTATGCCGCGGCTCGCGCCTGTGATTACAGCAGTTTTTCCGTTTAAAATCCCCATCGAGACTCCTTTTTGAGTAGTCTTGATTGAACATTTGAGCAGTAACTTTTTAAAATCGGTCAACTTATCGCAAACATTATCTTCATTGATTTGCCGGGCGAAGACATAAGGTCGAAACCCTTTTGCGCTTCGTCTATTGTTAATGTATCGCTTAACAACGTCTCGTATTCCGCCGCGAATCGCGCGACTAATTCCGCGGCGATACGAAAATCGCGCCGATTGCAGTTGCGTACAAAACGTATCGTGAATTCGCGCATCATGCCTTTTTGAAAATCCATTGCGGGCGGGTTTTTATAGCCCGCGACAAGAACAACGGAACCTCCGCATTTCACGGCGTCGGGTATTACGTCGATCGCGGACTGATGCCCCGCGCAGTCAAATATACAGTCGGCGCCTTGTCCGCCCGTTGCGTCGCGAATATGCCCGAGCGCGTCCGGGCCGGCGGCGACGGCTTTGAACCCCAATTTCTTTGCGATCATCAATCGACTTTCATTCGGCTCGATCAATATCATATCTTTGGCGCCGTTAGCGCGCAATGTTATTGCCACAGCCAATCCTATAGGCCCCGCGCCGAAAATCGCAACGCTGTCGCCCGGGCGATAACCGCCTCTTATCATGGCGTGAACAGATATGCCGCACGGTTCTATAAATGCCGCAAGTTTGGGGGATATTCCCGGCGGCGCGGGGAATATGCCGTCATTGGGAACTGAGACGTATTCAGCCATTCCGCCGTCTCGGTCTATGCCGATGAGTCTTACCGACGGACAGGCGTTTTGCCGGCCGCTTTCACAAATCTCGCATGTGCCGCAATACATGTAGGGATATACGGTTACGAGACTGCCTTCCGGAAGGCTTGGATTCTTTGAGGCGATGTAGCCTGAGAACTCATGGCCGAGAACGAGAGGAGCGCGCGCCCTGGGGTGCTTGCCGCAGTATATGGTCATATCGCTGCCGCAAATGCCGGCGTAGGCAATTCGAATGAGCGTGCCGCCTTCTTGAACGGAGGGCATCGGTACGTCTTTTACCGAAAGATGTTCGGCGCCTTCGAATACGATTGCTTTCATACGCGTTCACCTTTTGGTTACAGTTTCCTTAAAGAAGCAGTCCGTGTTTTTGAGCTTCGAAAGTGAGTTGATCCCGAAATTCCGGATCGGCGATATTGATCAGATTGCGCGCCTGTTCTTTTACGCTCTTGAACATCATGTCCGCTGCGCCGTATTCGGTTACAATATACATCACGTCTGTTCTCGGTGTTGTCACAACGCTGCCGGACGGCAAGGCAAGCGTGATTTTTGATATCTTTTCCCCGTTTTCTTTTTCGACCGCGGCGCGCATAGCGAGGAACGACTTGCCGCCGGGCCCTCTTCTTGAGCCCATTACAAAGTTGTCTTGCCCGCCGATCCCGTAACTGACGCTGTGTCCTATGCTTTCGGAGCAAACCTGCGCGCGCAAATCTACGGCCAAGCACGAATTTATGGAAATCATATCGTGTATCCGGCTTATGCGAATCGGGTCGTTTATCCATGACAAATTTTTCAGTAAAATGTCGGGATTGTTATGAGCGAATTCTTGCGTATGCTTGCCGCCGACTAAAAAACCCGCAACACTGACGCCGGGCAGCAAATTCTTTTTTCTGTTGTTTACAACACCCTTTTCCATCAAAATCGCCATAGAATCCGTGAATACCTCTGTGTGTATGCCGAGATCTCTGTGGCTGTCCAAAAACATGCCGACGGCGTCGGGTATACCGCCTACGCCAAGCTGCAATACGGCGCCGTTCGGAACACGTTCCGCTATATGCGCCGCTATCTGTTTTTCTTTGACGCCGGCGGGTTTTTGAGGAGGTTCGTACATCCGGTTTTCGGCCTCGCACAAGACGTCGATCTCACTTATATGTACGCGGTGGTAGTCCGTATATATATGCGGTACGTTTTTGTCTATCTGCAATATTACTTTTGCGCCGCAGTCTACGGCGGCGCGCGCCCCGCCGTTGCTCGCGGCAAGGTGAATAAATCCGTTCCCGTCCATGGGACAGCCCCTGACAAGAACGGCGTCCGGATTGACGCGGCGTTTTATCATATCCTCAAGTTCGCTGAAATGCACAAAGATATGATCAAGTCCTTTATTCGGCCAACGCTTGATTTCATTTACGCCTATTATGGTCGGGATGAAAGAGAAGTGTTCCGACATATCGGGCGATTCAATGAGTTCGGCGCTTTCCGGCAACAGACCGAACATGGAATACAGCGTCACGTCTTTGAATCCTTTGCGCAGATCGCGCAAAGCCCTGTACAGTATCTGCGGATCTCCTCCCGTATATACGGCGTCGCCGTTTTCTATGATCGAAACCGCGTCTTCGGGGCTGCGTATTTTTGAACTGTATAATTCGGAAAAATTCAACTTATTCCCCTCCTTATCGGATGCAGCTAAAGCTGAGTAGCCTTGATTGAACCTTTGAGTAACTGTCTGATCGCGGTTTTCAGTAAATCAGGCCGCTTTCTTTGGCTTTAAACCGTAAATCGTCCCTGAAATCGGGATGAGCTACAGCTATTAAGGCTTCCGCGCGCTCCTTAACGCTCTTGTACAGCAAATCGGCCACGCCGTATTCTGTTACGACGTACATAACGTCACTGCGCGGCGTGCTGACTATCGAACCGACGGGCAGATCGAGGGAAATTTTGGAAATGCGCCCGCCGTCTTTTTTTTCTACGGTTGATCGAAACGCGATAAAGGATTTTCCGCCCTTGGAAAGTCGCGCGCCGCGGACGAAATCCAATTGGCCGCCTATACCGCCGGTAACGCTCATGCCGATACTTTCGGAACAGACCTGCCCGCGCAGATCGACGCCAAGACATGAATTTATCGAAATGAGGTTGCTGATTTGTCCGATATTTTCGGGATTATTTATCCAAGCCAATTTTTTCATTTGTATGAGCGGATTTCTGCTTATGATTTCGGGCGCGAGCAAGGCGCCGCCTATGAAGATTGCCGCTACGCTTATACCGGGGCAAAGCTCTTTTTTGCTGTTGTTGACGACGCCCTTTTTGATTAAATCTATATACGCGCCTATAAACGCTTCCGTGTGGATACCGAGATCCTTATGATTTTCAAGCTGCTTTCCGACTATATCGGGCACTGTACCGACTCCAAGCTGTATAGACGCTCCGTTCGGTATGCGTTCCACTATATGAGAAGCTATCGTTATGTCGACGTCAGTCGCAACGCGTTTGATAGGCGCGTCCAGTGAGAGAACGGGTTCGGAGATTTCACAAACGGCCGTTACTTCACTGATGTGAACCCTGTAGTGATCGGAATAGATGAGGGGCATTTGGTCGTTGGTTTGAACCAAAACCTTAGCGCCGCAATCTACCGCGGTACGGGCTCCGCTCGGATGATTGCCCATGTAAAAATAACCGTCGTCGTCCATAGAAGAGCAATGGGTCATAACCGCATTCGGGCGGTGACGCTGCTCAATCAAGCGTTCCATTTCACTGAACGGAACCAATATTTGATCGGGTCTGCCCGTAGCCCAAGCGCGTTCTTCATAGTGCTTGAGCACGGTAGCGGTGAAACGCACATGTCCGGCCAACTCCTCGGAGTTTACATTGCTTCCCTGCGTCCCCATAATGCCGAACATAGAGCAGTGCGTTACATTCTTAAATCGGTCTCCGGCGGTATAAAGAGCGTTTAACAACAGATTGGGCTCGCCGCCCGAATAGACGACGTCGCCGTCGTTGATTACAGAAACAGCCTGCTCGGGAGAACATTTTTTTGCAAGATATTGCGCATGGTATTTGCTCGCCATCCTGCCCCGACTTACAGATGCGGAACAGTTTAAATCCATACCGGTCTCCTCCGACTTCATGACAGTTTTTCCCGCGTTTTGGGGATAATGCGTCCGAATAAGCATAAAAATAGGGAACATTACCATTAATATTATTACTCATGGTACTATATTATTTGGTATGCTGTCAAGTAATTTGGGTAAATTTTATGGGAAAAAATATGCTTATAGCACAAAAACATATTTTTTAAAAAGCTCTTGACATGAAAATCGAGAAGTGATATAGTGCAATTACTGGGAACGTTCCCTTAAATAACTGTTCCGGCTGCGTTCATTTATTCCTTCGATTGTTTTTTCTGAAATGTCATAAAGGCGGTTCGCGCTTTGCGCTGACCGGAGATATTTTGGAGCATAAGCTATGAAAGCAATAGTAAAAACGCAAGAAGGTTCCGGCAATGTCAAATTGACGGAATACGAAAAACCTGTGCCCGGCCGCGGCGAAGTGCGCGTTGCGGTTAAATCCGCAGGCGTTTGCGGTACGGACATAAAGATACTCCGCGGCGATACTTGGAGCAATCCTCCCGTTGTTTTGGGACATGAATACTCGGGTGTTGTGGACGCTTTGGGCGAAGACGCGGACGCGGTCAAATTGGGCGACAGGGTTATAAGCGAAACGGGACAGTCCGTGTGCGGTCAATGTTATTATTGCAAAACAGGGCGGCGACTGATGTGCCCGAACCGCCTTTCCATAGGTTACGGCGTTGACGGCGCTTTTGCGGAATACATAGTTGTGTCTCAGGACATTGTTCATAAAATCCCCGACAGTATATCTTTTGATGAAGCGGCGCTTTGCGAACCTTTCGCGGTGGCGCTTCACGGCGTTTGGGACAGTGTGAGTCTGCTTCCCGTTGATACGGCGCTTGTGACTGGCCCCGGCGCGATAGGGCAATTGGCGGCCTTGGCCGCGAAAGCAAAAGGCGCCGCGGTTATTCTGGCCGGAACGCCCGGCGACGGAGAGCGTCTTGAAATTGCCGCCCGGATGGGAATAGAGCACACGACGGCAAATTTGAACGAAGGAATTGTCAGGGATTTGACCGAGGGAAGGGGCGTCGACGTCGCTATTGATTGTACAGGCGCGGAGTCCGCTATAAGACAGGCAATTGGACTCGTGCGGCCCGCAGGAAAATTCGTACAAATAGGTCTTACAAAAGACGCGCTTGAAATAGATTACGCCTTGCTGACGGGACGTGAAATCTCAATTGTCGGATCATTCGGTCACCAATGGCACAACTGGGATCACGCCATTCGCCTTTTGGCGGGCGGAAAGGTTAATGTCAAGCCTCTGATTACAGGGCATTATCCTATAGAGAAATGGGAACAGGCTTTTGACGATATGGAAAAGCAGAGGGGAATAAAGATATTGATACACCCCTGATGGTTTCATAACAGTTACTGCGGAGTTGGCGCAAATATGTTAAAAAGAGAAACGGAACTTGAAATAAAGCGGTTTTCCGCCCGGATACATATGGAAACCGTCAAAACGATAGCAAAATTGGGATCGGGGCATCTGGGCGGATCCCTGTCTGTTGCCGATCTTCTGGCGGTGCTGTATCACTCTGTGATGCGTTACGATCCCGAAAATCCGAGATGGGAAGGCAGGGACTGGCTTGTGTGTTCGAAAGGGCACGCGGGCCCTGCGGTCTATTCGGCCTTGGCGCTCAAAGGATTCATGCCGCTTGAGGAACTTAGTACCCTGAACGCGCCTTATACAAATCTGCCCAGTCATTGCGACCGTTTTAGAACAAAGGGTATAGACATGACGACCGGTTCGCTCGGGCAGGGCGCGTCGACGGCGGCGGGTATAGCGTTGGCGCACAAATTGAAGGGCATGAGCAACAGGGTGTATCTGATCATGGGCGACGGCGAGCTTAACGAGGGGCAGGTTTGGGAAATGGCCTTGTTCGCAAATCACAGAAAACTGGACAATATGACGGCGTTTGTTGATTGCAATAAGCTGCAGATAGACGGCAGGACGGACGATATTTGCGACCTTGGCGATATCGCGGGAAAATTCCGCGAATTCGGTTGGCATTCGAAATACGCGGACGGGCACGACGTCGCTGACATATACAATGCTATTGAGGAAGCGAAGGCGACGCCGGGCGCGCCGTCCGTCATTGTGCTTCATACGGTAAAGGGACACGGTTGGGGTGCTGTGGAAAATACTGCCGGCAGTCACAGCCTTTCCGTATCATCGGAGCAGCTTAAGGAGATACTTGAAGAGATGGAAAAGAGATTTGCCGTGTAGAGCCGGCAGTCTTGATTGAACTTTTAAACAGTAGTGCAGAGGAGCTCGCGACATGGGTATTGTCCTTTCAAAAGAAAACGTATCGGAAAAAACAGAAATGCGAGCGGCTTATTGCGAAGGTCTGATGGAGCTTGCCCGGGACAATTGGGATATAATCGCGCTTGACGCCGATCTTATGGGCGCCATGGGCACGAAGCCGTTTCAGAAGATGTATCCTGAGCGAGCTGTTGACTGCGGCGTTCAGGAGGCGAATTTATTCGGCGTCGCGGCCGGCATGTCTGCGGTGGGGTATATACCGTTTGCTCACACATTCGCGTGCTTCGCGTCGCGGCGCGCGTGCGATCAGATATTCATTTCCGGCGCATACGCGAGACTTAATGTTAAAGTCGTCGGTTCGGATCCGGGTATCACGGCCATGTTGAACGGCGGTACGCACATGGCTTTTGAAGACATGGGTATCATGCGGGGCATTCCCGATATGACGGTGCTTGAGCCTACGGACACGGTCATGCTCAAAGCGCTTATGCATCAAGTGGTCGGCAAGTACGGAATGCATTATTTGCGCTTGGTAAGGAAGAATGTAAACAAGGTATATGAAGAGGGCTCAAGCTTTGAAATCGGCAAAGCGGTTCTGTTGCGCGAAGGCGGCGATCTCACGATTGTATCGAGCGGCTACTGTGTGGCGGAATCGATCAAAGCGACCGAAATATTGGCCGAGCAGGGTATAGAAGCGCGGCATCTCAACATGTTCACATGGAAGCCTCTTGATGAAGCCGCTATAATCAGAGCCGCCGAGGAAACGGGCGCCATAGTTACGGCGGAAAATCACAATACGGTCACGGGATTGGCTTCGGCCGTCGCGTCCGTGCTGTCCGAGCATTGTCCCGTTTGGCTTGAGACGGTCGGTGTTCGCGATGAATTCGGCGATGTGGGTTCAATCGAATATCTGTCAGAACGATACAAATTATCGGCGCCGCACATTGTGACGGCCGCCAAAAAAGCGCTTGCCAAAAAAGCCGGGAGGTGAAAACAGCATGAAGGCGGCAATAATAAAGACGGTCGGCAGCATTGAGATATGTGAAGCGCCAACGCCTGTTTTGAACGACGGCGAGTCTCTGATTCGCGTTATATATATTGGAATTTGCGGAACGGACGTTCATCTGTTTAACGGAAATCATCCGACTGCCGTCTACCCGCTGATTCCGGGTCATGAATTTGTCGGTGAACTCGTCGAAAGCAAGGGACGCGGATCGGAGCGTTTTAATATCGGCGACACAGTGGTTGCGCAGGAATTGTTCACCTGCGGCACGTGCGATGCCTGCGCCAAAGGCGAGGATAACGTATGCAACGAATTGTCGATCATAGGCGTTCACACGGACGGGGGCTTTGCCGAATACGTTAAAGTTATGACACACAAGATGTACAGGCTGCCCAAGGATATTGATCTGAAATTGGCCGCGCTTACGGAACCGCTCGCTGTAGCCGTACATGACGTGAGGGTGAGCGGTCTCAACGTCGGCGAAACGGTGTTAGTGCTCGGCGGAGGGCCGATCGGACTATTGATAGCTGTTGTGGCCCGTTTGAACGGCGCGGGAAGGATAGTTGTATCGGAGGTAAACGAATACCGGCGCAAATTCGCGTCCGATATGGGTTTTGACACAATAGACCCCGCGAGTGACGGATTTGACGAAAGGCTTAGAGATATGACCGCCGGACGGGGTTTTGACGTAAGCTTTGAGGCGGCGGGCGCGCCCTCGGCGCTTTCAACATGTATTGATCATACAAAAAACACGGGCGTCATAGTGATCATAGCCATGACGTCAAATGCCGTTGCCGTCGACACCGGTAAGGTGTTCGCGAAGGAATTGACGCTCAAAGGGGTTCGCCTTCACTCGCAGTACAATTTTATGGGCGCGGTGGATATAATATCGGGCGGAGCGCTGTCAAGCGACCTTCAAAAGTTTATAACGGGAATATTTCCGTTGGACGACGTCGCCGAAGCCTTGGAAACCGTAAGGAGCGGTAATAATTGCTTTAAAATATTGTTGGAGGTCAAGTAAAGTGAAGGGAGGTTAGCCCCACAGATGTTCGCTCCGCAAATCCGGCGCGGCATTTGAACGGCGAAGCAAAATCGTTGATTTCGCCGGCGCGCGTATCAGCTGCTCTTTTTCTTGCTTTATGACTGTGGAAGGAGGTAATGCCGAGTATTATGAAAGTATTGAGGTGGCTTGACAGGAATTTTGAACGCGTCATAATGGCTTTTTTCCTTGCTATGATTGCGATTATGATGTTTATTGACGTTGTAGGCAGGTATCTTTTACAGCACAGCCCACTGTTCGCGCAGGAGCTTGCGCGCTACAGCATGATTACCGTATGTTTTCTGGGTATACCCTACGGTATAAGGTATAACGCGCATATCAGCGCGGAAATACTTCCCGAACTGCTTCCTAAGCTGAAACCGTTTTTCGTATTGGCAAGCGACATAGGCATGTTTGTTTTCGGCTATATACTCATCACGGCCGGCGTGTCGAAGATACAGATGCTTCAGGCTTCGGGTCAGGTAAGCATCGCCACAGGACTTCCCATGTACGTTATGTATATGATTTTGGAGATAGGCTGGATACTTTGTTTGCTTCGCATTATACAGAAGTACATACTCAAGATATTTTTCAAATCGGAGTTTTCGCTTGACGAATTGGACAGAAAGAGAAATCTGGACATCGACGTCGAATAAATTTGAGAAAGGATGTGTGTGGCTTTGGAAGCGGTAGTTTTTTCGTTTGTGGTGCTGTTTGTTTGTCTTTTTCTGAGTGTTCCGATTTCCGCCTGCGTCGGTTTGGCGGCCTTGGCCGTGTGGTTTTACGAACCGACGATCGCGACGTCGCCCTCATACGTATTTCAGTCGCTTTTTACATCCCTCGACGCATATACGCTTTTGGCCGTTCCGCTGTTCATCCTGTCCGGCCAGATCATGGCCAGAGGGGGTATGGCGACGAGACTGTTTAACTTTTTTACGTATTTCTTCGGCAGGTACAGGGGCGGGTTGCCCTGCACGGTCATAGTGACCTGTCTGTTCTACGGCGCCCTGTCCGGCGCCGGCGCCGCGACGGTGGCCGCCGTGGGCGCCATGACTATACCCGTCATGGTTCATCTCGGCTACGATAAAGTATACGTTACCGCCTTGGTAGCTGTCGCGGGCGGTCTCGGCGTTATAATACCGCCGAGCATTCCCTTTGTTATGTACGGCGTTGTGACGGGGGCGTCCATAGGCGATCTGTTTATAGCGGGCATAATACCCGGAATCATAATAGCGATCTGCCTTATGGGTTACGCGCTCATCTACAGCAGAAGGCACGGAGAAGACCGCGTGAAAATAGACGCCGTCGTCGGTGAACTGCGCGGGAAAGGGCTGTGGCAGGTCTTCAAAGAAAGCTTTCTTGCGCTTTTGTGCCCCGTCATCATACTCGGAGGTATATACGGCGGGATAGTGACGCCGACGGAAGCGGCGGGCGTCTCCGTGTTCTACGGCGCGTTAGTCAGCCTTTTCGTATACAAGACTATACCGTTCAAAAATGTACCGAGGGTTCTGTACGCGTCGCTGCACTCCGTTGGCCCGCAGATATACATTATAGGATGCTGCACCGCCTTCGCGCGGGCCATGACGCTGATCCACGCGACGGCGTCGCTGACGGAGTGGATGACGGATACATTTGTGACGAGGGTGGCGAT